>CALUZE010000081.1 GCA_944325235.1 uncultured Elusimicrobiales bacterium
TCCCAACTGTACTCTTTCAAGCAATCGGAAAGGATGGTACTGCTATAACAATTTTTTTCTGGAAATAAACTATGGCGATTATTCAAATTCCATTCGCTGGTGCCCCGGGTTGGGGGATATCGGGTGTACAGACCCGGAAACGGGCGCCAGAAAAGAAACAATGCGCTTTGATATGATGCACCGGCATCAGTCAAAGCCAATGTACGAGGATGAGGCGGGAACGACGCGCTGCACGAATGGTTCTTGGCAATGCAAAGAAGTGCTGAAAGTTTTAAATCCGTCCTAACGGCAGAGGTGGATTTGCCCATAAAAAACCCGGTTCCCAAACGGAAACCGGGTTTTTTGTCGGAAGCAAAATCCTACGGAATAGAATCCATAATCTTGCGCAGTTCTTCTTCGCTTTTGTCGCGCACTTCTACGGTTTTTTCTTTCCCTTTGGCCCCTTTCACGATGATAATGCTGTCTTCATGCACGTTAAAAAAGTCCGCCAAGAACGTTTTCATAATGGCGTTGGCGGCGTCGTCATCCACTTTTTTGTTTTTGATTTTGACGCGCAGCACACTGCCGATGCGGCTAATCACTTCGTTACGGCCCGCCGTGGGGATTAATCGGACTTTTATAATCATAAACCCTCCAAATGTTCAGCAAACAATTTGCTGCCTATTCTGGGCAGGGAAGAACCTTCTTCCACTGCTATTTCAAAATCTTCGCTCATCCCCAGGGAAAGGTATCTTTCCTCCCCGGTGGGGAAATCCGCGTCAAACGCCCGTTTTACGGTGCCAAACAGGTTCCGCAGTTCTTGCTGCGGGGCGCCCTGCGGCGCAATGGCCATATAGCCGCATACTTTCAGCCCGGGCAAGGCTTTCAGTTCCCGCGCCAGTTGGCGCGCTTGTTCCAGCGGCAGGCCGGATTGGGTTTCCCGGTCCGTCAGCTTTACCTGCACCAGCACCCGTATGGTTTTGCCCGCCGGTACGGCCTTGGATAACGCTTGCGCCGTTTGCAAATTATCCAGCGAGTCCACAAAATCAAATAGCTGCGCGGCTTTGGCGGCTTTATTTTTTTGCAAATGTCCGATGAAGTGTTTTACCGTGTGAAACGATGCAAAAACCGGGCTGGTCCAGCGCGCCAGGGCCTGCTGCACGCGCGATTCGCCCACGTGCTTGATGAGCCCTTTTTGTAAAAGTGTTAAAACGTCTTGGTCTTGGGCGTATTTGGTAACGGCCAACAGGGTGATTTCCTTCAGGTCCCGCCCGCTTTTGGCGCACGCGGCTGCCAGTGCGGCTTGCACGTCCTGCCAGTTTTTAACGAGCGTTTCTTCCCGGTTCATAAAAACCCCTTGACATATTATATCAAAATATACTTTAATTAACCAATTTTTCTCCTATATCCGCCGAGGGAGCTTTCGCCCGCGGGGCCAGATTTACTACAATATACCTATATGCAAGCAGATACCCGCCGCGGAATGATTATCATCGCCATAGCCAACGGCTTATTGCTGTTTGGGTATGGGCTTTCGCTTCCGTTTTTTACCATTTATTTAATTACCCAGCGCGGGCTGACCTCTGCCATGGCCGGGCTGGTGATTGCCCTGGCGGGGCTGTCGCGCTGTGTGTCCAGCGCCATCAGCGGCGAACTGGCCGACGTGTTCGGCCGCAAGACCGTGATGGTGTGGGGATTGTTTTCGCAGATTGTAGCGATGTTTGCCCTGGGCCTGTGCATTGAGCTTAAAGTGCAGGTGGGCTGGATGCTGACGTGCTACTTTTTAACCACGTTTTTGGGCGCTTTTTTCCGCCCGGCTTCCAACGCGTGGGTGACGGATAACACCACCTCCAAAAACCGCGTGGAAGCGTTCGGCATTATCCGCATCGGGCTCAACATCGGCTGGGCGCTGGGGCCGGCCGCAGGCGGTTTTTTGGTGCGCTATTCGTACAGTATGGCGTTTTATTTTACGGCGCTGTTGTACGCGGTGACCATTCTGTATTTGCAGCGCCAGGTGCAGGACAGCCACGCCCCCTGCAAATCCCGCAAGCCGAGTTTTGTGTCCACCCTGCTTTCGCTAAAGGACACGCGCCTGGCCAAAATTTGTTTTTACGTAGTGGTGATTACGGCCGTAAACTCCCAGCTGGTGGTGGGTTTATCCATCCACTGCAAGCAGTACCTGCATATGCCGGAATACTACATCGGCTGGTTTTTTACGATTAACGGCCTGGTGGTGGTGTTCCTGCAATACTGGGCCACCCGGCTGATGGCCAAAATGCGCCTGTCGGCCGCGATGTTTTTGGGGTGCGCGCTGTATGCGGTGGGGTTCGGGTCGGTCGGATTTTTTGACAGTTTTACGCTGATTGCGTTTGGCGTATTTTTGGCCGGGTTGGGCGAATTAATCGTATCGCCCGGCGAGCAGACGCTGGTGTCCAACATCGCCTCGCGCGAAACCCGCGGGCGGTATTTGGGCATGCTGATGGTGTTTTACAATTTGGGTTCCGCCACCGGATTTTTTGGCGCCGGCCTGCTGAGCGACTATGTGGCCCCGCACTATCTGCCCGGCCCGTGGCTGATTGTGGGCGCGGCCGCACTGTTGGCCGGGTGGGGTTTCTGGCGGATGCGCCGCAGCCTTACGGACGCCGAGGACGGCAAAACCAACGTGCCCGTGCCGATTAAAAAAGATACAATCACTTTAAACTAATGGTTCAGGAGTTTTATTATGAGAGGAATCGTATTTGCCGTATTGACGTTGCTGGTAGGCGCTTTATTAGGCCTGGGGCTTGAAAAGCTGGCTTCTTTCCTGCCCGTGCAGTTGGACCAAGCCTTAACCCGCGTGTATACGATTGGCATCCACCCGCTGGCTTTGCGCGTGAGCATTTGCGGCGCCATCGGGCTGGTGCTGGGGTATATTATCATCTCCAAGTTCGTACGGAAATAATATGCAATTAGTGTTGGCTTCCAAATCCCCGCGGCGCATTGAACTGCTTAAAAGCCTGGGAATGAAGTTTGACATTATCCCGTCCCAAAACCCGGAGCGCAGCACCAAAAAACGCCCCGCGGCCCGCGTGACGGACCTGGCCATCCAAAAAGCCTTTGACGTGGCCCGCAAATATCCGGGGGCGGTGGTCATCGGCGCGGATACGCTGGTGTATTGCAAAGGGGAAATTATCGGCAAGCCCAAAGACAAGGCCGACGCACTGCGCATTTTAAAAAAGTTAAACGGCTCGTGGCAGTCGGTCTACACGGGCGTGTGCGTGATGCAGCTGGACGGGCAAAAAATGCTTTTCGGGCACGATGTTTCCAAGTGCAAGGCAAGAACTTTGTCCGAAGAAGAACTGGAGCATATGGCCGGCAAACATATGGATAAAGCCGGCGCCTACGCCGTGCAGGATAACGACGATAAATTTATTGAACGCATTGTCGGCAGCCGCACGAATGTGGTGGGGTTTCCGGTGGAATTTTTCCAAAAATTATTTAAGGAGTTTTTAGCGTTATGATTGAAACGGATTTAGTGGTTATCGGGGCCGGCCCCGCCGGCTGCAGCGCCGCCATTTACGCGGTGCGCGCGGGGATTAAAACCGTGATTGCCGGGGGTTCCGTGCCCGGCGGGCAATTGCTGCAAACGAGCGATATAGAAAATTACGCCGGCTTTGTGGACCCGGTGGGCGGCTTTGAACTGATGGACGCCATGCACAAACAGTGCAAACGGCTGGGGGTGGAATTTACGTCGGACGAAATTGTCAAATTGGAAGGGGAAAAAACGCCCTTCACGTTGACGTGCGCGGACGGCAAACAATACAAGGCCGCCAGCGTGATTATCGCCACCGGCGCCAAGGCGCGCTGGCTGGGCCTAGCGGAAGAAGAAAAATTTAAAGGCCGCGGCTTATCCGCCTGTGCCACGTGCGACGGATTTTTTATGCGCGGCAAAAAAGTGTGCATTGTGGGCGGCGGCAACACCGCGTTTGAGGACGCGCTGTTTTTGGCGCAGTTCTGCCCGCAGGTCAATTTAATCCACCGCCGCGACGCGTTCCGCGCCGACCAGGTGACCGTGGAAAAAGCCAAACAGACGCCCAACATCAAGCTGGTGCTAAACAGCGTGCCCGTCAAAATTTTGGGCTCCGACGCGGTGGAAGGCGTGCGTGTGAAAAATGTGAAAACCGGTGAGGAAAGCGATATCGCCTGTTCGGGCTTGTTTGTGGCAGTGGGCGCCGTGCCGCAGACGGAATTTTTGAAAGACTCGCTGGTGGCGCTGTCGGACAGCGGGCTGGTGTTGGCCGACGACCGCACCCATACCACGATTGAAGGCATTTTTGCCGCGGGCGATTGTGCGGACAAACACTACCGCCAGGCGATTATCGCCGCAGGGTCGGGCGCCAAAGCCGGCATAGAAGCCGCCGCGTTTGTGAACTTACACCGTTAATAACACCCCGGCGGGGTAACCCTTTTATCGGCTTGCCGGGAAAGAAAAGGATGATTATAATAAAAAAGAGAGGATGCCATATGCAAAAAGTACCGTACAATTTTAACGCGCAGAAAAACTTGGATATTCTTTCCAGGGGCGCTTTTTTAACGACGAAATCCGGCAATAAAATCAATACGATGGTAATCGGCTGGGGCAACGTGGGCATTATGTGGCGGCTGCCTATTTTCAGTGCGATGGTGCGCCAGAACCGCTTTACGTATGACCTGCTTGAAAAATCGCACGAGTTTACGGTTACCGTTCCGTACGTGGATTTGCCGCAGGCCATTGCCATTTGCGGCACGAAGTCCGGCCGGAATATGGACAAGCTGGCCGCCAGCGGCCTAAAAACCCGCAAATCGCTGGCCATTGCCACCCCGGTGCTGGACGTGCCCGGTATGCATTTTGAATGCTCCGTGGTGTACAGCCGCCTGATGGGGAAAGACAACCTGAACAAAGCGCTTAACGAACTGTGGTACAACAAAGAACCGAACGATTACCATATGTTCTATTTCGGCGAAATTTTGGAAAGTTATATTACCGACTGATTTTTGCCCCGCTTTTGCAAAACCTCCCGCTTGGGAGGTTTTTTTATGCCCGTCCGTGGCAACGGGGCGGAGGTTACGGCCGGCGGGGGAGAGGAATGTTTAAAAGCGGTTTTTGTTTCCAGCCGGTTTTATCAAAGTGCCACCACTCGGTGCGGGTGTAGGTAAATCCGGCGGCCGTCATAATTTTTTTAAGCGTTTCGCGGCGGTTTAAAACGTCCGGCGGCAAGTCGTAAAAGTCCATATGCGCGCGGGTGGAAAAATCGTCAAAATCCGTGGGCATCGCAAGGGGATTTCCGGCAAAATCGCACGGCGTTAAATCCACCGCCATTCCGCGGCTGTGGCGGGAGCCTTTTTTAGGCGGCGCCACGTAGCTGGGGTTGGGCACGGCGTCCCACAATTTTTGGTGGGCGCTTTGCGGGCGGTAGCAATCCCACAGGCAGAACGTAAAAGGCTCTTTTTGCGCGGCGGCCAGACGGGCGGCTTTCAAAAGGGCTTGGGCGGCTTCCTGTTGCAGGTAGCAGCGGGGGGAGTCGTAAATCGTCCGGCCGGTAAAATTGTGCGGGGTGGCGTAGCGCAGGCGGACAAATACGTGCAGGCCGGGGTATTTTTCCACGTCCACCAGCCCGGCTTGCAGGAGGCGTTCTTCTGCGGGGGTTGCAGTGGCAACCTGTGCCTGCCCCTGCGGGCTGGCTGTTGCGTGCGCGGCGGGCGCACTTTGGGGGGCGGCGGGCGGCGCACCCCACAGCGGGGCGGTGCAGAGGAGCAACAGAAAGAAAATCCGGCTTTTCATCTTTCCAGTATAGCATTTGCGCGTTGGCGAAGGGAGCAAAAATAAGTACAATACATCTATGGACGATAAAAACTTTAAAAGCGGTTTTGCCGTATTGACGGGCCTGCCCAATGCCGGCAAATCCACCTTGCTTAATAATTTAGCCGGCGGGTTATTATCCCCGGTGACGAACAAACCCCAAACCACGCGCCAGAACATTTTGGCCATTGCCGAGGGGGACCACTACCAGGTGGTGTTTGTGGATACGCCCGGCTTTTTGACGGCCAAGTACAAACTGCAGCAAACCATGGTGGGCTGCGTGGACCGCGCCGTGCGCGAGGACGCGGATTTGGTGATTTTTTTGGTGGACGCCACCGCCGATTACGCGTTAAACGCCAAGCTGGTGGAAAAATTAAAAACCGTTTATTGCCCGATTTTCCTGGCGATTAATAAAATTGATTTGGTGACGGATACGGCCGCGCT
>CALUZE010000082.1 GCA_944325235.1 uncultured Elusimicrobiales bacterium
CCATTATGGTGGGCACCGGCCGTGCGGCCCGGTTGGGCATTTTGGTCAAATCGGCCGCCGCGCTGGAAAGGGCGTACAAGGTGACTACCGTGGTGCTGGATAAAACCGGCACCGTCACTTCCGGCCAAATGCGGGTGGCCCGCGTGCTTCCGGCCGAGGGCGTGACGGAAGAACAACTCCTCAGCCAGGCGGCCTCGCTGGAGCATTTTTCGCAGCATCCGTTTGCGCGGGCGCTGTGTGCATATGCCGAAGTAAAGAAAACCCCGCTGTTGCAGGCGGCCGAGTTTGAATTGCTGCCGGGCCGCGGCGTGCGCGCCCGCGAAGGGAAAGACGTTTTGGCGGGCGGCAATTTGGCCTATATGCAGGAGTTGGGTGTAGCGGTGCCGGACGGGGATAAACAGTTGTCCGCCGAAGCCGCCGAAGGACGGACGCCGCTTTTCTTTGCGCGCGGCAAACGGTTTTTGGGGACGGTATCTTTTTCGGACACGATTAAACCCACTTCCGCCGCGGCGGTAAGTATGCTTCAAAAAATGCGGCTTCACGTCATTTTGCTTACTGGGGACAATGAACTGACTGCCCGCCGCGTGGCACAGGATACCGGCATAGAAGACGTGATTGCCGGCGTACTGCCGCAGGATAAAGAAGCCGTGGTGCGCCGCCTGCAAAACGAAGGCGCCGTGGTGGCTATGGCGGGGGACGGCGTGAACGACGCGCCGGCTTTGGTGCGCGCCGATGTAGGGATTGCCTTGGGCGCGGGCACGGACGTGGCGGTGGAGTCGGCCGATATCGTGCTGATGAAGGACGATTTAACCGGCGTGGCCACGGCCTTGCAGCTTAGCCGGGCCGTCTTGCGCAATATCAAACAAAATTTGTTTTGGGCGTTTATTTACAACGTACTGGGCATACCGCTGGCGGCGGGGGTATTGTACCTGCCGTTCGGGTGGAAATTAAGCCCGATGTTTGCGGCGGCCGCAATGAGCTTAAGCTCCGTGTGCGTGGTAAGCAATGCGCTGCGGCTGCGGTTCTTCAAGCCGGCGCGCTTGTCCCAAAAACAAAAACAGGGGAAATGTATGCATAAGACATTAATTATTGAAGGAATGGTTTGCCAACATTGTGCCGGCCGCGTGGAGCGCGCGCTAAATGCGCTGCCCGGCGTGCAGGCCAAAGTGAATTTAAGCCAAAAATGCGCCGAGGTGGAAAGCGCCGGCGCACTGGATGACGAAGCCCTCAAAAAAGCCGTGCAGGACGCCGGCTACGAGGTCGTGGCCATCCGCTAAAAGGCTTTGCAAACCGAGGGCCGGGTTCCTGCGGGATCCGGCCTTTTTTGTGCTAAAGGGGCAGGGCGGATTTTTCTTTGCGTCAGAATTGATAGAATAAAAGAAAGACCCCGTAAGGAGCAAGGAGCTAGTTATGAATGATTTTGGTTTTGTAAAAGTGGCCGCGTGTGTGCCGTCCGTCAAAGTGGCGGACCCGGCCTATAACGCCGCCCAGTTGGAAGCCTGCCTCATCCGCGCGGCGCAGGAAGGGGTGCGCGCGGTAGTGTTCCCGGAGCTGTGCGTGACGGGTTACACGTGCGGCGATTTATTTTTAAAACCCTTGCTCTTGGACGCGGCCGAACGCGTGTTGGCCGCTCTGCTGCGCCGGACGGAAAGTTTGGATGTGGTATTCATGGCGGGGCTTCCGGTGCGGGCGGGCAGTGCGCTGTTAAACGCGGCCGCCGTGTGCTACCGGGGCGAGATTTTGGGAGTTGTGCCCAAAACGCATTTGCCCAACTATAAAGAATTTTACGAACAGCGCTGGTTTACGTCCGCCTTGGAATGGGGCGGCGGAGAAGTGGAGCTGTGCGGGCAGACGGTGCCGGCGGGAACGGATTTATTGTTCTCGGCGGGCGGAATGAATTTTGGCGTGGAAATTTGCGAAGATTTGTGGGCCGTAGTGCCGCCTTCTTCGCGCCTGGCGTTGCAGGGGGCGGATGTGATTTTTAACCTGTCTGCCAGCAACGCGTTGGCGGGCAAACACGCGTATGTGCGCCAATTGGTGGAACACCAGTCGGCCCGGTGTTTGTGCGGGTATGTGTACGCCTCGTGCGGGTTTGGCGAGTCCACCACCGACGTCGTGTTTGGCGGCAATGCGCTGATTTACGAAAACGGCACGCCGCTCGCTTTTTCGGAACGGTTCTCGCTGGAGCCGCAGCTTATCTGTGCGGAAATAGACGTGGAACGGTTGCGCACGGAACGCACCGTCAGCACCACGTTCCGCTCGGACGCGGCGCTGGAAGCCGCGGAACCGTACGAACAGATTGAAACGGGTATGCCGTCCGTACCGGTGATGCATTTATCGCGCTATATTTCGCCGCTGCCGTTTGTGCCCAAAGGCAATACGCTAAACGAAAACTGCCAGGAAATTTTTAACATTCAGGTAACGGGCTTGGCCACACGCCTGACGGCCGCCCGCGCCAAAACGGCCGTGGTGGGCGTTTCGGGCGGGTTGGATTCCACGTTGGCGTTATTGGTGTGCGCGCAAACCTTTGACAAGCTGGGGCTGCCGCGCAAAAACATCATCGGCGTGACGATGCCCGGTTTCGGCACGACAGACCGCACGTATCAAAACGCCCAGGCGCTGATGAAAAATTTAGGCATTACGCGGCGGGAAGTGAACATTAAAAAAGCCTGCCAACAACACTTCAGCGATATCGGCCACGACGAAAACCAAAAAGACGTCACGTACGAAAACACCCAAGCGCGCGAACGCACGCAAGTGCTGATGGACATTGCCAACCAGACGGGAGGGATTGTCATCGGGACGGGGGATTTGTCCGAACTGGCGCTCGGCTGGGCCACGTACAACGGGGACCATATGTCCATGTACGGGGTGAATGCGGGAGTGCCCAAAACGTTGGTGCGCTCGCTCGTGTCGTGGGCGGCCCAGCACGAAACCGGCAAAAAGACGCAAGCCGTGCTGGCCGATATTGTAGACACGCCCATCAGCCCCGAATTATTGCCCGCCGCCAAGGACGGCAAAATCGCCCAAAAAACCGAAGACTTGGTGGGACCGTACGAACTGCACGATTTCTTTCTGTTCTACTTTTTGCGTTACGGGTTCGGCCCGGCCAAAATCTACTTTTTGGCCCGCCAGGCGTTTGACAAAAAATTCACGCCGGCCGTTATCAAAAAATGGCTGCAGGTGTTTTTCCGCCGTTTCTTTGCCCAGCAGTTTAAACGCTCCTGCCTGCCCGACGGACCAAAGGTGGGTTCGGTGGCACTTTCGCCGCGGGGCGATTGGCGTATGCCCAGCGACGCCAGTGCACAAGCCTGGCTGGCGGAGGCCGAAAGCTTGCGTTAACTTTTCCCGCCGCGCCGAAACGCGGCGGAATTTTTAGGGGGGAGAAATGTTTGATGTAGCAGTTATCGGTTTGGGCCCGGCGGGCAGCACGTTGGCGCGGTTGTTAAACAACCCGAATGTGCTGTGTCTGGACAACAAAACCTTTCAGCCCGGCGGGTTTGAAAAACCTTGCGGCGGGCTGTTGGCGCCCGACGCCCAAAAAGCGTTGGCCCGGTTTGATTTGACGCTCCCCAAATCCGTATTGGTGGACCCGCAGCTTTTTGCCGTGCGCACGCTGGATTTAGCCTCGGGTCTTACCCGCCACTACCAGCGTTTTTACATCAATATGGACCGCCAAAAATTTGACCATTGGCTCCAAACGCTTATTCCCGCTTCGGTCACGGTACAGCACGGGGCACAGGTTACGCGCCTGGCCCGCCGCCCGGACGGCTGTTTTGAAATTTGCTACCGCCAAGGCGGGCAGGAACATACCGCTCTGGCCCGACGCGTGGTGGGGGCGGACGGCGCGGATTCGCTGGTGCGCCGCACATTTTTCCCGCACCACCGGGTGCGCAGTTATGTGGCGGTGCAGCAGTGGTTTGCCGAAACGCACACCAGCCCGTTTTATTCCTGCATTTTTGACCCGCGGGAAACCGATTGCTATGCCTGGTCCGTATCCAAGGACGGATATTTTATTTTTGGCGGGGCCTACCCGGCGGCGGATTGCCGGGCGCGGTTTGAACGCCAGAAAAAGGCATTGGAAAAGTGGGGCTTCCGCTTTGGAACGCCGCTTAAAACCGAAGCCTGCCGCGTGTTGCGCCCGGCGGGATGGAAAGATTTTTGCCTGGGGGAAAACGGCGTGTTTTTAATCGGCGAAGCCGCGGGACTCATCAGCCCCAGCAGCTTGGAAGGCATTTCCAGCGCGATGATTAGCGCACAAAAGTTGGCCGCTTCCCTGGGGGCGGAGCCGAGTGCGGCCGAACACCGCCGCTACGCACACGGCACCTGGGGGCTGCGGCTTAAGCTGTGGGGAAAATTGTTCAAATGTCCGTTTATGTACCAACCGTTTTTGCGCCGCTGCGTGATGCAAAGCGGGTTGGCCAGCATTTCCATTATTCACTAAAATCGGTTGGAAGGCAAAGCAAAACCCCGGGGTGTTTCCCCGGGGTTTTTAATGGTCAGTCGTTTAAAAAACTCTTACCGAACTTAAGCGGCGGCAATTTAAAGTAGTCCGCCAGGGTTTGCCCCAAGTCGGCGTACGTATCGCGTCCGCCCAGCGCCTGCGGCTTAATGCCGGGGCCGAACAAAATGACCGGCACGTGTTCGCGGGTGTGGTCGGTGCCTTTGTAGGCGGGGTCGCAGCCGTGGTCAGCCGTGATGAAGGCGATGTCGCCTTCCTGCATTTGAGCGGCCAGTTCGGGCAGGCGGGAGTCAAAATATTCCAAGCCTTTGGCGTAGCCTTCCACGTCGCGGCGGTGGCCCCAGGTCATATCAAAATCCACAAAGTTGGTAAACACCAGGCTGAAGTCCGGCGCGGCGGCCGCCTGGGCCAGCGTAACGTCCCACAATTCTTCCAGGCCGGAGGCTTTCACCGCTTGGGTGATGCCCTGCTTGGCGAAAATGTCCGAAATTTTACCGACGGAGATAACCTCTCCGCCCGTTTCTTTTATTTCGTCCAGCACGGTTTTCATCGGCGGTTTGACGGAATAATCGTGGCGGTTTTTGGTGCGTTTAAATTCGCCTTTCTTTTCGCCTTCAAACGGGCGGGCAATCACGCGGGCGATGTTGTAGGGCGCCACGTGTTTGAACGCAATTTCGCACACTTTGTACAGGCGGTCCAGCCCGAAGTGCTTTTCGTGCGCGGCGATTTGGAATACGCTGTCTGCGGACGTGTAGCAAATGGGTTTGCCGGTTTTGATATGTTCTTCGCCCAGCTCGTCAATAATCACGGTGCCGGAAGCGGCTTTGTTGCCCAAGATGCCGGGCAGGCCGGCTTCGGTGCAGATTTTTTCAATCAGTTCCGGCGGGAAGGAGGGATAATCGGGTTTAAAATAACCCCATTCAAATTCCACCGGCGAGCCGGCCATTTCCCAGTGGCCGGAGGACGTGTCCTTGCCGTGGCTGATTTCGCGCATAAAACCGTATTTGGAAGGCAGCGTCACTTTGGCGCCGTTCTGCGGGCCGGCCAGCGGCATTTTGCCGCAGGAAGCCTGCGCGGCTTTGAGCAGCCCCAAAGCGGCCAAATTGGGCACTTTCAGCCCGCCGCGTACGGCGGCAATGTGCCCCAGGGTGTTGGCGCCTTCGTCGCCAAAGCGGGCGGCGTCTTCGGCGCCTCCTAATCCAAAAGAGTCCATCATCAAAATTACGGCGCGTCCTTTTTTAGTCATAGATCCTCCGGGCTTTTCTTTTATTATACCCCAATTTGGGGCGGTTGCGTCCAGTGCGTTTTGGGTGCGAGCTGCGGCCGGTAAAATGTGATATGATATATCCACAAGGGGGGTGTATGAAACAAGCGTATTTGAATATGCGGAATTTTTGGCTGGACGTCAAAAATTTGGAAAACCGCAAAGGCGTAATTGAAATCGGCCCGGATAAAATTTCCGTTGCCGGCATTGAAATGGCCATGCAGGACGGCGCCGACGTGAAACACCTGTTCCTGGCGACGAACTCGCTGGGGGACAGCAGCCTGTATTTTGAAAACAACAGCAAAAGCGGCTTGGGCGGCGTCATCGGCGGGCACGGGCACGAAGCCCTGCAAAACGCCGCGGCCCATATGTTGGCCCACGCCAGCAAACTGACGGGCGAAATGACCGCCGTGGGCGCGGGGGGAGAGTTGCCTCCGCCTTCTTCTACGGATATGGTGCGGCTGTTTGCCGTGTCTAAAGAAAAGCTGTTCTATACCGAACTGCCCGAAGCCGT
>CALUZE010000083.1 GCA_944325235.1 uncultured Elusimicrobiales bacterium
TTCGGCGCCTTGTTTGATGACGTCGCGCGAGCAGCCGGCCGCAAACTTTTTATCTTTAAATTTTTTCTTCAAGCTGGACACTTCCATATCGCACACGCTTTTGGAAGGCCGCATGCGCGCCGCCGCGCCGATAAGGCCGGTCAGCTCATCGGTAGCGAACAGCACTTTTTCCATTTCGTGTTCGGGCTTTACGTCCGTCACCAGGCCGTAGCCGTGGCTGCATACGGCGTGCACCACTTCCGGCTCGGCGTTGACTTCGGCCAACAATTCCGGCGCTTTTTTGCAGTGCTCTTGCGGAAATTGCTCAAAATCTATATCGTGCAAGAGTCCGCACAGGGCCCAAAAATCAGCCTCTTGGGCGTAGCCCAGTTCGCCCGCCAGGTGGCGCATCACGGCTTCCACCGTCAAGGCGTGGAGCAAGTGGAAAGGCTCCTTGTTGTATTTTTTTAATAACGCAAGCGCTTGTGCGCGGGTAATATGCGTGTTCATTTTTCCCCCATTTTATTACCAGGTATATTCGTCCAGCATAAAAATTTTGACGGACGGGTCTTCCTCCATATGGCGTACCATAAACGGCTTTTTTAAGCTGGGCCGCTTGGTGGAAGAATAGTAAATGGCTTTGGGCATTTCCGGGAAATACGCCCGCAAATACGGGTACTTCCCAAAGCTGGCCGAAACGGCCGCCGGGCGGTATTCTTCCCATTGTTGCAGGGCGTTTTGGTTGAGCTCGTGGCGGGTTTTCGGGTCACCCGCGTCTTTATCAAAGCTTTCGGGCAGCTGCAAGAGAAGTTGGAGCCCCCTTTGGTTGATGAGTTTGGCCGTATCGCCGGGGACGGTTTCCAACAGTAAGTTTTCTTGCGGAATACGGAAGGCCTCGGCGGTGAGCAAAATTTGGTCCAGTTGTTCGGGTGTCAGTTGGGTTTTTAAATCCAGCCAATAGGCTTTCCCTCCGGGATTTTTAAGAGCGGCAAAAATGTCGGACAGTTTTATTTTGGCGCTCATTTCTTCCGGGTCGTGGGCTACCCACAGGTTGCCTTCCGCGTCTGCCTGCAAGTCAATTTCGTAACCGTCGTAGGATTTTTCTTTGCGTGCGGAGCGGCGGGGCGTGTTGACCTTGTGCAGGTACAAAAGCGTATTGGGTGCCTTCCATTCGGCGTGCGGGGCGGCGGGGCTGGGCTCCTGCACCAGTTCCACGGGCAAAAATTTCCATTCCGTGTATACGTACATAAACGCCGCATAGGCGCCGAACAAAAATACCACCAGCAAAACAAGATACAAAACAATGCGGGATTTCTTCATAGTTTTACCTGCCACAAGGGCAAAAAAGTACCGCCCCGCGTATCGGGGCGGCACTGCAAGGCTTATTTGTCAAAGCGGTTGGCGCCGGGGGTGCTGGGCAGCAGCATTAAAACGAGCAAAATTAATCCGCCCAAAAACGGCAGCAACGCCAACAGAAACCACCAGCCGGAAAAATTAATATCGTGCAAGCGGCGCACGGCAATGGCTAACGAAGGGAGCAACACCGCCAGGTTGCACAGAGAATACAACACATTCCCGGTATTGCCCAGGAAGCTAAGCAGAATCGCCAATACGACAAATACGATGATGTTAAACAATACAAACAGCCAGTATTGTTTGCGGGTCGCGCGGCCGGAAAAATTTACATAATTTTTGGTAAGAATATTCCAATAATACTTCTTAAATACTTCCATAGCATCCTCCTGTTTATCTTTTTAACAGCATATCATAAAAACACCTGCTTGGCAAGGAAATAAACGGCTCTTATCCCGACGGAGCTTGGACTTTATTGCACTTGTTTGCGTGCGGCGCAAACGGCGTCTGTTTCGGCCGGCGTAAAGCCAAACAGGGCGCCCGTTTGGCGGTCTATTTGCGTTTGCAGGGCGGAAATGTCGGCCTGCGGGTCGGCCGATTTAAGCTGATAGATTTGCTGGGCCAGTGCGGACAGCCGGTTTTGCTCGGCTTGCGTGGCTTTTGGGATAGGCAGTGCTTTCAACGGGGCGGAATACAGCTCCAGCAGGCGGCCTTTGCGTTTGCCGCGGCCGGCCAGCCAGGCAAAGTGCGGAGCCGAATTAACCAGGGCCAGCAAAAACCAAAGCGAAAGGCCTTTTTGCGGGCGGGAAATAAAATACACGTCGGAACTGGCATACCAGGGGCCGGGCGCAAAGGCAAAGGTGTTGGAGGCGGCGCGCTGAGGAACGGCGATTTTGTCTTCTTCAAAATTCATTTTCCGCCGCACGGAGCCGAACCAGTAAACGCCTTTTGCCAGCAGTTTATGAATGCCGTTGTTGTTTTGCTTGCGGGCCAAGAGCACCGTGCGAAAACGCGCCAGGTGTGCGCGCAGGTGCGGATAGCAGGCGAAGTCCAGGTCCCGGTCGTTGGGGTAGAAAAAATCAATCAGCCAATTTTGGGGCTGCTTGGCGGCGGTGTAGGCGGAAATGTCGGAATTTTTAAAAAACGGTTTTAACTTGGCCTGCTCGGCGGGTGACAAATGCAGGGCATCTTTTTCGGCGGCGGACAGCACAAAAACGCCGTCCCCTTTGTGTACGCCCGGCAAAGTAAAGCGGCGCAGGTGCGCGGCGGAAATTTTGTCGCACCCGGTCATCAGCCCGTTGGACACGTGCGCCACCTGCCCCAAGGTGTATGGGGCGGCCGCCATTTTGGTTAATGCGCTTTCCAGCGCGGCGTCTGGCACCGGGCGCGTTTGCAAAAAGAGTTCTCCCCCGCGGTAGAGTTTTTCCTGCGGATAGAGGCGTTCGCCCACACGGCAGGCGGGTTTGGCCGCGTCGGTATTTTTTTCAAACACGGTAATCAGGCTGTGTTCGCCCGCCGCCGCGCCAAAGAGGTGTGTATCTTCAAAATCCTGCAAATACAACAGGGCTGTTTGGCGGTGCAGGCACGCACGCAATGTTTTGGCTCCGGCGGCCGAAGCAAAATACGGCGGCGTTAAAAATGCGCCCATTCCGCCTGGGCGCAGCAGGCAAAGGGCCAGGTAAAAAAAGAAATACAGCAAATCGCTTTTGGGGGTGCAGTAGGGCTGCCACAGCGGGTTGCGGCGCAGCGCTTGAAATACCTCGCGGTGGTGCTTTTGCCCGACGTACGGCGGGTTGGAGAGCACCAGGTCAAACCCGCCTGGTTGCATGACGGACGGGAACGCGTCACACCAAACGCTTTGCCCGTTTGCGGCGGCCAATGCGTCGCCTGCCAGCGTGTGAACCGGGTTCGCGTCCGTCGGGCGGACGCCGGCCTGCACCAAAAGCAGGGCCGCGCGCAATTGCAAATCGGCCAATGCTTGGGCGGAAATATCGCCCGCGTACAGGGTATGTGTGAACGTGTGGAGCCAGGTTTCGCCCGGGGAAAGGGCCGGATTTAACCGCAGGCGCAAATGTACGAGTTCGTGCGCAAACGGAATTAATAATCCCCCCGCGCCGGCGGCCGGGTCGCATACCGTCAAGCGGGATAGTGCCTCGTCCGCGCGGGCGGCGTCTTGGGCGGAGAGCGTGACCGAACCGTTCAGCAAGTCGCGTGCGGCGGGTTCGGATAGGGAAACTTGCCGGGTAAGACAATAAAAAAGTGCGGCGCGGGCCAAGGGACGGGCCACGGGAAACGGCGTATAAAAAATGCCGGTCGGTTTGCGCCTGGACGAGAAAAATTCACTCATTTCGCCCAGCGTATCTTGGCTGATGGCGCCGGGCGTTGGCGTGGGGCTGAGCGTAACCTTTTCCAACAGGCGTGCAGCCTCCGGCGGAAGCGGACGGGCGGAAGAATTCGCAAACGGGGCAAGCCACGCGGCGCGGTTTCCGGCCAGGCGCACTAAGAGCGCTTGGCGCAGGGACGTGTACGCCTCCTGGCGGGTGAACCCGGCGGATTCCAAGGTGCGCCACAGGCGGCGCAGCAGGGCCGCGTTCATGGTTTTAACCTTTGCAGCAGGCGGTGGCGAATTTGGAAGCTTTCATACAGGGCTTTTTGGCGGTCCAACCGGTAGTAGCGGGTGTAGAACGAAAGATTGTCCGGCGTTTGGGCGCGCAAGGCGGCCAGTTCTTTTTCC
Source organism: uncultured Elusimicrobiales bacterium (assembly GCA_944325235.1). Lineage (GTDB taxonomy): Bacteria > Elusimicrobiota > Elusimicrobia > Elusimicrobiales > Elusimicrobiaceae > Avelusimicrobium. The sequence continues at coordinate 4,067 of CALUZE010000083.1, forward strand.
AGGGCGGCAATTTTGGCCGGGAGGATTTTTTCCCCTTCCTGCGGTGTCATCCGGCGCAAGGCCAGCCCTTCCTGCGGGCCGACAATCATATCCGGCCACAGCGGGCCCAGGCGCAGGGCGTCCTCGTAGCGGGCGCCAAAGGCTTCGGCGGTGGCGTAGGGCTCGTAAATGGGGGCCAGGCGGCTAAGCCAGGATTTCAGCCGTGCATACGATTCAAATTTTTCGTTTTCTTCGGTGGCCAGCGGCCCTGCGGCGGCTTGTTTATCCAAGTGATAGCGCAGAAACCCCAGCCGCTGGGCGTCCGTCATCGGGCGGTCGGCCCCGGGCAGGCGGGCTTTTAAAGTGCGTTTGCGCCGCACGATGAGCGAAGCACGTTTGTCGGCAGCCTTGGCCAGCACTTCCTGCAGCGTTAAAAAGTATAACAAACGGAGTTTTTGGGTGTAGTAGCGGGCAAATTCGCCGGGTTGCAAATGCACCGGGTCTTTGGCCAGCAGGGCGTTTAAGTCCCCGCGGGTTTGGGCCAACGCTTGGGCGGCCCAGGCTTGCTGTTCGGCCAGCGTGGAAAGGGCGGCAAAGTGGGCGATTTCCTTGGGATACAAGACAAAAGCCGGCGGCTGGACGGGGTCCTCCAGCAGTTGGGCCACTTGCTCGCGCGAAAACACGGAGGAGGCAAACACTTCCGGCAAGTCCCCCCGGTAGAAGGCTTCCAGCTCGGCCAGCGTGTTGGACAAAATGTTTTGGTGGCGCCAAAAAGCGGATTCGGCCGCGGTGGCGCCGGGCTGGGAAGAAAGCCAGTTAAAAAGCCGCGCGTCGCGGTCGTGGAAATACGCCACTTTCCCCAGCTGCATTTTGATATTTTGGGTTTTTTGCAGTAAAGCCTCTTTTTCCATTCGGCTAAACACCCCCGAATGGGCCACGCGGTGGCGCAGCCAGTTGTGGGCGGTGGTTTTGACGGCATACCCGGTGGCAGCCTGGGAAAGCGGCGTGGAAAACGCCGCCGCGCCGGACACCGGCAGTTTGGCCTTATGCAGCAAGGCTTCCCACACGTGTTTGCCGCCGCGGAACCAGGGCGAAACCAACTGCGCCTGCGCTGGCAGGCACGCAGCCGCCAGCAAGGCGCCCGTCAGAAAAACCATCCAAATGCGTTTAGCGGGTATGTGCATAAATAGGAATGCTCCTATTTTTATTATAACGAAAACACCGCCTGGGCTCAATGGGCTAAAAGGCCCAGACGGCCCTGCCTTTTGGACCCAGCAGGCAACAAAAAAGGCGGGCTTTTGGGGCCCGCCTTTTTAAGACGCGTAATTATTTGATCTTTTTGCCTTGTTCCAACAGCAAGGTGAAGGTCGTCATGTCCGTGATTTCTTCCGGGCCGAAGTACTGAATCGGGCCGGGGAACACGTACAGGTCTTCTTCCGCCCAAGCCGCGCGGTTTTTGAGCAGGTGCTTGAACGGTTCGCCCTTGAGTTCCACAAGTGCTTTTTTGATGACGGGTTTTTCTTTGCCTTTGCGGCGTTCAATGTTCATCATCATCGTCAGCGGGATACCGCCGCATTCCCAATCTTGGGCTTTTTTGGTCAGCTTGCGCACGGAGGACAGATAACCCGAGCATTTGTTCAGCGCCAATACGGCGGCGTTGTAGCCCAGCGCGTAGGTGTAGTTGGCATCAAACGTAGAGGGCACGCCGCAGCGGCCTTCGTAACCGAAGAAGTGGGTGATGGCGGCAAACTTGCCGTTGTACTTGCCGGCTTTTTTCATTTCGGCCAGTTTGGTGCGGATCATTTCCACCAGCAGTTTTTCGGTTTCAATCAAAGACACCTGCACGTTGCCGTGCGGATCGCGGTCCAACATCAGCTGGCTGGCGATGCCGTCGGGCAGGGATTTCATCAAATCCGCCAGTTTGGCCGGCAGTTTGGAAATGATGAACGCTTTCTTTTCCGCCACGGTGTTCATCTTGGCCAGTTCGGCTTCGTTTTCGGCCAGCGAGTCGTTGAGCGCGCTGATGAGTTCTTTCATTTCCGGGATAAATTCAATCAAACCTTCCGGCACCAGCACGACC
>CALUZE010000084.1 GCA_944325235.1 uncultured Elusimicrobiales bacterium
CACATCGTGGGGATGGAGCACAGCGACGTGATTATCGGCATTAACAAAGACGCTAACGCGCCGATTTTCAACGTCTGCAAATACGGCTTCGTAGGCGACGCGCACCAAATCCTGCCGCGCATTATTGAAGAAATCAAAAAAACCAAATAAGGTTTTATTAACCACCTAAGAGGACCTATAAAAAATAGGTCCTCTTTTTTTATGCATTGGGCCCAAAGGCCCTTTCACAAAGCCCGCCAAAAAGGAAAAATATAGAGAGGCCTCGTATGAAAAATCTTACTTATATACTGGTGTGCTGGCTTACGCTGTGGGGCGGAACGGCATTTGCCCAACTGCAAAAGCTGCCGTCTGTCGTGGCGCGGGAAATTTATTCGTCTGCCTTGTCCCTTTCGGCGGTGGAGCGGGCTGCTCTGCGCGGCGTGGCGGCCCAGCGGGTGCGGCATTTAAAACAGCTGGAAAAAAACAATTTTGCCGAACTGGACGTCGTCCTCTCCACGTATTTTTTGCCGGATACCCGGGCTGCCAATGCCCGTATGCTTGTGGAAAATGAGGCCCTCAAAGCAAAAATGGTCCGCCGTTGGGTGGAGCGCGATTTTTATGCTTTCCAGCAGGCCGAACCGCTGCGCCGGCGGGCCGTGTACCAAGCGGTGCAAGATTTGGATTATACTTCTTTCATTTCGCCTTCCGCCAAGTTGATTATGGTGGGGGAAAACCACTACCAGCAAGCGGTGATAGACGAAGTGATTACCTTGCTGCAGCAACTGCGCCGCCGCTATCCGAAGCGCCCTATTTATTACGCTTCCGAATTTATTTATGCAAACTCCTCTACCGGTATGCGGGTATTGCGCACGTCGGAAGAAATAGAATATTATACCGCCGGTAATTTGTTCTACTGGGAAGCCTCCGGCCGCGCTTTTGATACGGGGGTGAACGTGGTGGGCCTGGGAAACCCGGAGCTGTTATATAGCCGGAGTTTATCCGTAAACAAAACGCCTTTTTTGGAAAGCGAAGTGGCCTGGAAGGCGCTCTCTCCGGCGGGGGTACGGGATAGAAATTCTTTTTGGGCGGAAATTATCCGCGAGATTTACGAACAGGACCCTGACGCCCTGGTGGTGGTGCACGCCGGTTGGGGGCACACCAATTATACGCAGCTCAATGCTTTGTCGTTTATGTTAAAAAACTTCAAGCCGTTTGTCATTAATTTCGGGCAGTTTGCTCCGCCTGCGTTCAAGCGGTATTTTCCACTCCCGCCCGAAGTGTTGCAAAAAGGCAAAAATATGCTGCGCAGGCAGCCGCGTCAAACGGTGCGGTATGTACGGTTTTTCCCCAGCAAGCGCAGTGCCCTGGTGGCCGGGTGCGATTTGCATGTGGAGTTGTCCGGCCCGAAAAAATAGTATCGGGCAACCGACAGGAAAATTCCCGTTTGGTATCGTAAAAAACCCGCCTGCATAGAGGCGGGTTTTAGTAAAACGGAAAACGTTACATATACACGGCGTAAGAAATTTTGCCCGGCGTAGGCGGGGGCGGAATGCCCAGCCGTCTTTTCCGTTTGGCTTCCTGGCGTTGGGCCCGTAACATGCGGCGCGATTCCAACGCTACAAAAGCGGCTTCTTCCTCACTTAAAGAGATAACCTGCTCCCGCACGCTGACGTGGCGCATTTCTTCCCGGTGGATTTCTTCCGTCACTTTTTGTATCCACGCCCGGCGCATACGGGTAGCGAATTGCATTATTTTCTTGGTCATACCTATACTATAGGTCTTCTGGGCGGCGGCCGCCAGGGTCAAAGGGCCCGTGCAGCGGCGGAAAAAGGGCCCAGTTTTTTGCACGGGCCGGGCCCAATGCGTTTTGGGCCTTTCGGCCCGGGTAAAAAATGCCCGTTTGAGCGCGCCGAATTGATATAATGATAATAGGGTAAATTATGTCCATATTTTCCAAACTTTTTAAAGTGTTCCTGGCCGTGGTGCTGATGCCGCTGGTGCCGATGCTGTTGCTGCTGGCCTATTACCAGGTGCATTTAAAAGCCAATATTTTGGAAACGCACGCCAACTTGGCGCAGATTGTGTCGTCCTCCCTCAGCCAGCATATTGAAGATTTGTCCTGGCGTTTGGCGTTTGCCCAACATTTAACCGACGTCCTAAACGAAAAGAAAGACCCGCAGCCCGTCCTGCAGGAAGCGCTGAACGCAAACCCCGATTTTTTGATGTTGGCCGTGCTTAATAAAAACGGTAAAGAACTATACCGTGCGGGCGACAAACAGATTTTGAAACAAGTGCCCGCGTTGAATTTACAGGACGATCCTTCCCTGCCCGACATTGCGCGCGAAAAACGCTTGTCCGTCAGCCGGTTTGATGTGATGGCCGGCCGGCCCATCAGCGAATTTATTTATCCGCTGCCCAACGGGGATTTTTTGTACGGCATTATGAGCTTTTTCAGCTTTTTGTCCCGCATGCAGGAACAGCGCATCGGCGTGACGGGGCGTATCTACCTGGTGGACCAAAACGGCTCCGTGTACGCCAACGACTATCAGTATAAGCCCGCCTTTGACGCCGAAACGCTGCAAAACGCATTTGCCGCGCAGGACCGGCTGATTAAAAAATTAAAAACCCCGCAGGAAACGTATGTGGGGGCGTTTGCGCCGTCGCCCATTTTCGGGGCGTATGTGGCGGTGCTGCAACGCAAGAGCGAGGCCTACCGCGGAATTTATTACACCAACATTATTCTGGCGCTGTTTTTGCTTTCCATTGCCACGCTGGCGTATTTCGGCGCGGTGACGTTTGCCGAACGGCTGGGCGAGCCGATAGCGGCCCTTTCGCACGCGGCGAGCGAAGTCAGCCAGGGAAATTTGGACGAAAAGATAAACGAGGAAATCGGCTGGGGGGAATTTAAACAGTTAATTGCCGCTTTTAACAAAATGACGTCCGATTTGAAAGACTACCAAGTGCTCCAGTTGCAGGCGCAAGTAAGCGAAATGAAGGAGCAGGTTTTCCGCTCCGTAGCGCACGATTTGCGCGCCCCCTTGCTGGGGCTGCAGGGATATTTGTATATTTTGCAGAGCGGCAAAGCCAGCCCGCAGGAGCAAAAAGAATACCTGGAACAGATGAGCCAGGCCGCGCGGAATTTGTCCTCGCTGTTGGAGGACGTGCTGGACGTATCGCGCGTGCAGGCCGGGATGATGAACCCCCACAAAGAAAGCGTGGATATTCCGGCGCTCCTTAAAAACGTGACCGACACCCTGGCCCCCACGGCCCAAGAAAAGGGGTTGGAATTGACGTTCCAAGCGGAGGCGGACCGCCTGCCGGCGGACCCGAAACTGCTGCAGCGGGTAGTGATGAATTTGGTGTCCAATGCGGTAAAATTTACGGATAAGGGCTACGTGCGCGTGCGTGCGTGGCAGGACGAAAAAGCGTATTATATTGCCGTAGCGGACAGCGGCATCGGAATTTCCGAAGCCGAGCAGAAGGGACTGTTTCAAAAATATCATCAGGTCCGGTCGGACCGGCCCGGTTACGGGCTGGGGTTGTTCATCAGCCGTAAAATCGTGCAGGCGCACGGCGGCACGCTGGAAGTATCTTCCCGCCCGGGCCAGGGGAGCACGTTTACCGTGACCCTCCCCAAGGAGACGAAATGATTGTATTTTGGCGTTTGTTTTTGGCGTTTTTCCTAACGGATTTTGTTTTTTTCCACAAGACCATTAACCGAATGGAGGAACAAAACCGCCCCCGGGCGATTGCCTTGCACGCGGGCGTATTTTTGTGCTGGGCGTTTTTGCTGTGCTACGGGTATTTGACGATGAAATGGCCCTTTTTGGGCTTTTGGCAGATACCGGGCTGGCTGTGCATTTTGCTGTTTTGCGTGTTTTTGGTGTTTGCGGACCGGTTCTTCCAGTTCGGCGGCAAAATGCGCCACGGGCATGTGCTGACGTTTTTTGTCAAAACGTTCGTCAATTTGCTGTTCCTGTTTTTGTGCGTGCCGTTTAAAGTGTTGTACGATACGGGCAACTTTTTTGCCGAACCGTGGATTATTTTCTTTGTCGGGCTGGTGACGGCCACCCGCGTGTTGGGGTGGTTCATCTTTGCCGTGGAGCAGGACCGCTACGGCCGCGATTACCCCACCTTTGACGAACGCTGGCTGCTGACGATGATGTGCGCCATTTTCTTTTTGATTATGCTGCTGCCCGGCTGGCGGTGGATTGTGCTGCTGCTCGTATGGTTTGCGGCGTGCGTGTATGCGCGCAAAATCCGCCTGATGGACATTTCCAACTTTGCGTTTTTGATGGGTTCGTTCGGGGCGGCGGTCATCGGGTTTTTGGTGCGGCTGCGGTTTTATTTAAATTGGTAACTTATGCAACTGTCAGAAGTTAAATTCGCTTGTTTGGATACGGAAACGACGGGCCTGTCGCCGGAAGGCGGCGGCAAAATTTGCGAGGTGGCGTTGTCCGTTTCGCGTGGGGGGCGGGTGCTGGAAGAATTTTCCACCCTGTTGAACCCCGGTATGCCCATGCACCCGGACGTAATTGCCATTCACGGCATTACGAACGAAATGGTGGCCACGGCGCCGACGTTTGCGGACGTATTGCCCAAACTGCTTTCATTGCTGGATGACAGCGTGATTGTGGCGCACAACGCCGATTTTGACGTGAGCTTTTTGAAAAGCGAGTTTGCCCAATGCGGCATGCACTTCCCGCCGTACCCGGTGGTGGATACGCTCAAGCTGGCGCGCAAAAGCGGCAAGTTTGTTAAAAACAACCTGGGTTGCATCGCGGCCGACCTGGGCATCAACGCCCAAGGCTGGCACCGCGCCATGGCCGATACCAAAATGGCCGAGCAGATCTTCTATTATTTTCTTACAATATTAAGTAAGCACGGGGTGAACACATTGGAACAACTGCAAAAGTTCCAGTACACCCGCTGGAAAGATTTGATTAGCAGTAAATAAGGAGAAATACGTATGAATAAAGTGGTTTTAATTATTAGAGACGGCTGGGGAAACGCCAAACCCGGCCCGCACAATGCGGTGAGCAACGCCAAAACGCCGAATATGGACAAATATCTGGCCGAATATCCGCATACCCAAATTGAAGCCTCCGGCGAACAAGTGGGCTTGCCTGCCGGCTATATGGGCTCTTCCGAAGTGGGGCACCTGAATATGGGCGCGGGCCGAATCGTCATCCAGGAACTTAAACGCTTAAAAGACACCATTGAAGACGGCTCTTTGTTCAAATCCGCCGCGTTTTCGGCCTGCATTGACAACTGCCTGAAAAACCACAAACCCTTGCACGTGATGGGCCTTGTGCAGGACGAAGGCGTCCACGCGCACCAGGACCATCTGTTTGCGATTTTGAAATACGCCGCCGAAAAAGGCATCAAAGACGTGTACGTGCACTTCTTTGCCGACGGCCGCGACACGCCTCCGCAGAGCGCGGTGGGCTTTATCCGCACGCTGGAAGAAAAAATGAAAGAATACGGCGTGGGTAAAATCGCCACCATCCAGGGCCGCTACTACGCCATGGACCGCGGCGAAGATTGGAGCCTGACCGACAAAGCCTACAACTTGATCGTCCGCGCCGAAGGCTTGCACGGCACCACGGCCGAAGAAGTCGTGCTGACCGATTACAAAACGATGAAGACGCCGGACGGCGGCCCGATGGTGGATGAATACATCCCGCCGACCGTGCTGGGCGATTACAAAGGAATGGAACCCGGTTCCAGCGTGATTTTGTTCAACTTCCGCCAGGACCGCGCCATCCAAATCACCCGCGCGTTTATTGACGACAACTACCCGGGCAAAAACCGCGGGCCCCGCGTGCCCTGCGTGTATTGCGGGCTGACCAAATACTACGACGCCTTCCCCTACAATGCCCTGCCTTCTATGACGGACGGCGGCGGTATGAACAATTTGCTGGGCGAAGTGATTTCCAAAGCCGGCCTCAAACAGCTGCGCTTGGCGGAAACCCAAAAGTTCAAACACGTCACTTCGTTCTTCAACGGCAAACTGATTAAACCCTACCCCGGCGAAGACCGCATTGAAATCAAAGGCCGCTTTGACACGGCCACCTTTGCGG
>CALUZE010000085.1 GCA_944325235.1 uncultured Elusimicrobiales bacterium
AGATTCCTTTTTGGGCCAGCAGGTTGGGGTCAAAGCGCAAAAGCGGCTGGCCTTGGCGGACGTGCTCGTCGGTATGGACCAGGGGAGTGAACCCTTCGCCTTGCAATCCGACGGTTTCCAGCCCGACGTGGATGAGAATTTCGGCTTGCCCCTGGCGGATGACCAGCGCGTGTTTGGCCGAAGCCAAGTTGATGATTTCCCCGTCCAACGGGGCAAAAATCGTGTCACCGGCCGGGTCCACGGCTAGTCCGTCGCCCAGCATATGCTCGCTGAATACGGGATCCGGCACTTGTTCCAGCGGCACGGCGGCGCCGGGTACGGGAGAAAGTAAAGTCAAAATCCGGGGCATAGCAACTCCTGTTCGTATTTTCATTATAGTATATTATCCGCCGGTTTTTAAGAGGAAAATCCGTTTGCGCCCCGCCCGAAAACAAAACGCCCCGGCTTTGGGGGCCGGGGCGTCGGGTACAACAAAGCCAATCAGTCCACTTTCAGCACTTCGGCGGCGGTGTGGGCGCCGTATTCCGGCGCGTACATGGACTGCGCCTGCGCCGGCAGTGCGTGGAAGCGGCCTTCCAGCGTGGGGCGCAGCACGTAGCGCAGGGTGACGGTGCCGGCCGGCAGCTGCTGGATGAAAAAGTTGGTCGTTTCGTCGCGGTTTTCGCGGTAGAGGTACAGCGGGTCGTACGTCCAGCCGCTTAACAGTTCTTCCGCTTCAAACCCGGCGGGTTTCGGATCCGCCAACAGGACGTATTCAAACGCGCTGTCCGCGGTGACGGTTAAATGCACTTCCACTTCGTCGCCCACGGCCACTTCGCCCAAGTCCTGCACGGGGCGGATTTTTTGCACGCCGTCCTGCGTAAACCGCGTGAAGTATTCGCGCGTGACGTTCAGCACCCCTTTGGGCGAGGCTTTGGCCTCGGCCGATTTGTACACCACGCTTAACGAGGCAAAGTCCGTCAGGACGCCTTTTTTGTCAATGGTGGCGCGCAAAGCGTTGGGGGTGATGTCTTTGCCTTGGCGGACGAGCTGCAAGTCTTCCGTCCAGTCCATCGGCTCAAACGAGAATTTCTTTTCCTCTCCCGCCCACGTGACGGTGTATTCCACCGGCAGGGACAGCGCACCCTTGTGCTGCATTACGTCCAAAAGCGTAAACACGGCCTGCGCGGCGGCCTTCGGGTCCGACCAGCTGTTGACCTGGCGGTTGAAAAGCAGCCACTGGGTCATCGGGTCAATTTTATCCGACTGCGGGCGCAGTTCCAACAGCGTGCGCAGGGTGGCGGTTTGGGTGGAAAGCGTGTCGCGATACCACACCCAGCTTTGGGCTTCGGGGGCGAAGTAGGCGCCGGTCAGGTCGTTCTGCTTCATGCGCGAAAGGACCAAATCCAGGTAGCGGTTGGCTTTAATATCGTCGCCCAGGCGGTGGTAGACGGCGGCCGCATACGTTTGGCCCAGCGCCGTCATAAAGCGGGACTGCTGGTCCGCATAGTCCGCCCAGCGTTTGATGTAGGGCTTGGCTTCGGACATTTGCGCCCAGTTCTGCGGGAAGGCCGAAAGTGTGTACGCCGCATACAGCGCGTAGGACACGGTGGCTTCGGAACCGGTTTTGTCCGCCAGCAGGCGTTTTTCAATGCGGGGCACGATGTACGCAAACGCTTTTTGCGCGGCCTGCTGCGGGATTTCGGCCCCGTAAGCCAGCGCCTGTGCAAACGCGTTTAATGCGTAAAGCGTTAAATAATCGTCGTCCTGCCCGCCGGGGAACCACGCAAATGCGCCGTTTTTGTTTTGGAATTTGGCGATTTGCGCGAGTTCTTTGCTTTTCATTTTGGCAACCAGCTGCGGGTTGAACAAATCCACCATGGCCGCGGTGTGGGCCGCCTGGCCTTGCGCTTGGCGCAGCCAGGGGGTTTGCTCCAGCAGGGTCAGGCGCAGCGGGTCGGACTCGTTCCACGGGGCCGACACGCCGGAGCGTTTGGGCAGCTTGGCAACGGCGTCTTTCAGCTGCGGGTACTGCGTGTAGAATTGGTTGACCACCGCCAGCGGCACATAGCGGTTGAGGGTGGACACTAAATCCTTGTACGGCGAAGAAAGCACGTTGGGCATGGTGTTTAACACCGAAAGCGCCAGGCTGGGGTTCAAGGTCAGCGCGGCGGTTTGCAGCTCGGCGTCGGACACGTCTTTCAGTTCGGTCAGTTCCAGTTCGTTCGTGCCGTTTTTCAGTGCGATGTGCGCCGTGGCCAGCAGGCGTTCTTTGCCGGGATAAACGGGTAAAGTTTTTTGTTCGCCGTCGCTGGTTTTGCCGCTGCGGGCTGTGACGGTCACCTGGTACAGTGCCGGGGCGGACGGGGCCGTAATGTCCCACGACGCATATTCCGTGGCGTTGGCCCCTACGGAAACCGCTTTTTTGGCTTTGCCGATGCCAAAGGCTTCGTTGGCGGGGGCGCCATCCTGCGTGAGGGTGATTTCCACTTCCGCCGACAACTTTTTATCGGTCAGGTTGGTGACGGCCGCCTGCAGGACGCCTTTGTCCCCTTCGCGGTAAAAGCGGGGCAGCTGGGCGCGGACCATAAAGTCCTTGCGGGTGACGGTTTGCGCGGTAAACGAGCCGAAATCGGCGTTTTTGGTCAACACAAAGCCCAGCACATTCCATGCCGTTACGCTTTGCGGCAGCGTAAAGCGCACGGTGGCCTGTCCGTTGGCAACGGGCAAGGCGGCGTTGAAGTAGGCCGTTTCGGAAAAATCGGTCCGTACGTCGGCCGGTTGTTCGGCTTCGGCCGGTGCGGCGGCGGACTCCGCGGTGGATTCTTCCGCCTCAAACACCAAGGCGTTATCCGCGCTGGCGGCGGTGTCGGCCACCATGGCCGACTGCAGCACCATGGCCCCGCCGGCGACGGCCGCTTTCATCTGCGGCACCGCAAAAGAGCGAGAGTTCATCATGCGGTACGAGCGGTAGGGCATGAGCAAATTGAGCGTGGGCAAAACAGGCGGCTCCATATACGTGCGGGGCGCTACTTGCGAGTAGCGGGTGGCGTAGCCGGCCTGTGCGCTGGTGGTGCGGTCCCCCTGCTGTACGTTTTGCGGGAAGAGCGTGCTGAAGCCGAAGGGGTTTTCCTTGGCGGCGTAGTAATCCAGCGATTTGTCGTACACGGTGACGCTGGCCTGCCCGTTGACGGCGGAGCCGGAAGCGTCCTTGACGGACAGTTTCCAGGCGGCTTCGTCGCCGGGGCGGACGGCGTTGGGCACGTCAATGGTTACGCCCAGCTGCTTGTTGTCAAACGGAATTTCCAGCGTGGCGCTGCCGCTGTGGAACGTGTAATCGCTGGCGCCAAACCAGGTGACGGCCAGGCCGCCGCGGGCTTCCTGCTCCACGGGGAAGGAATAAACGCTCACCCCGCCGGGCAGTGCGTCTTTGCGCGTCAGGAACGTTTCGCCCCAGTACACTTCGGCCCGTTTGGAGCCTTTCAGTGCGCCGGCGCCCAATAAAACGCGGGCTGTTTCGCCGGGGTAGTATTGCGCGTGCTGCACCAGTGTGACGTCCGGCAGTTGCAGGGCGGAGTTTTCCTTCGCCACCACAAATACCATTTGCTGGGGGGTGGCTTTGCTTTCTTTGAGCGTCAGGCGGTAAACGCCTTCTTCCAGCGCCGGCAGGGCTAAGGTTTGTTCGCCGGGTTTTTTGAAATTCAATTCTTGGGTAAACACCGTTTTTTCCGCACGGGCGTTTTGATACCACCCGTCCAGCGTGCGGTTGTACACCTGGGTTTGGTCGTCCGGTTCGGGCAGTTCGTTTGCCAACCGTTCCGCCCGCACCGACACTTTGCCGGATACGGGGTTGCCGTCGGCGTCGGTCAGATTGATTTTGGCAAAATTCGGCGTTTCGGTGTCGGCATCGTAGAAGCCCTGGGCAAATTCCACTTGGAACAATTTGGGTTCGGCGCTGACGGTGTACGTGCGTGAGGCGTCAATCGCGCGGCCGCTTTCATCATACACTTCGGCCTTGACCACGTACTTGGCGAAGGCTTCGTCCTTCTCTGCCGCTTTGGGCGTGAAGGTGACGCGGAAATCGCCCTTTTCGTCGGTGGTCGTTTCGCCCTGGGCCACCGGTTCGGGCGCGGCGGGCGGCAGGTAGCGCCACCAATAGAACGGAGGCAGGTAGTTCTGGCGCGTGACGGTGTATTTGACCGTGGCGTTTTGCAGCGGCGCGCCCACATAATACTGGGCGTGCCCGCCGACGGACGCGGCTTTGCCGTATTCCAGCGTTTTTTCCGGTTCGGAAAGCGTCAGCTCATAATCCGGGCGTTTGAAATCTTCCACGCGGAAGTTGCCGTACGTGCGGAAAGTGCGGCCGTTGGCCGTAAGCTGTACGCGGATTTGGAAATAGCCCAACATTGCTTCGTCATCCAGCGTAAACTGTGCCTGGGCGGTGCCCATGGCGTTTAGCTGGGGACTTGCGGAAAAAACTTTTTCGCCCGAGGCGTTGGTTACATTGATTTGTACGCGCTTTTCGGGCAGCACCCGCAGACCGCGGGGCAGTGTTTCAAACGCGTGGACGGCCAGCTGCACTTTTTGGCCGGGACGATAAATGGCGCGGTCCGTTTGCGTGTAGAGGCGCACCGGCGGGCGGTTGTAAAAATTGGCGTACACGGCGTTGCGGGTGAAGGCCGCATCCTCGCCTTTTTGGGCCCGTACGTTTACAAAATAAGAAGAAGATTTATCCTTCGGGGATACGACAATATCCCGCGCCACGGCGGCGGTGCCGTCCGCTTGTGTGGTGCTTTTCTGGCGGGTGCCGTTCCAGGCGGTAATCATATCCAAATCCACATTTCCTTCCGTTTCGCCCGTTTGCAAATTGACGGTGTAAATCCGAAATACGTTCGGGCGGTAGGTGCGTGTTTTGGACGAAAGGGATACGGCGTATTTGTCCGGGTTGTCTTCAATGCCGGAGGTGACGAACAACGCCAAATCCGTCAGGTTGATGACGGTGCCCAACACGGGGGCTTGCTCCGGGTTAAACGCTTCGTCCCAGCTGGCCAGCAGGACGTAGAAACCTTTGTCTAGCGCCGGCAAATCCAGGGATACGTCCTGCGCGCGGTACGGTTTTTTGTACGATACGGCCGTGTGCGCCGTTTGGAGGGGGGCGCGGTCCAAAAAGTACGGGATGTTTTTGCTGTTTAACTGGGAAAGAAAATCCCACGAGTTGATGGTTTTGCTCAAATACGTTTTGCGGTAGAGCGTTTGGAGTTCTTCCGGCGAGGTTTTATAGACGCGCACGTAAATGTTTTTCGCGTTGCGCGCCGAAAACGACAGACGGGGCCCGGCCGGGTTAAACGCGTCCGGCAACGGGCGGAAGGACAATTCATTTTGGGTAATCGTTTCGGCCATTTCCCGGCACAGGGACACGTAATACGATTCGCCCAGGTTTTCCGTGGCGTATTGGCAAATTTTAAGGGCGGTTTCCGGGTCGTCCTGGCCGTTTAATAAAGCGGCCGCCCGATACGCCGCATAGGCGCGGCCGTATTCGGCCCCTTCCGGCGCGACGTATTTTTTGAGTTTGCTCCAAAAGCCCATTTGCTGCGGCGTGTAGCCGCTGATGAGGGAAAGTTGGTCTACGGCGTTTTGGCGGGCTTTTTGCGGGTCGTCCAACGTAAATAAGGACGGATTGTCAAACGGGAGCAGCACGTAATCCGTGCGCCAAAAGGTTTTGGCGTCTTTGCGGCCTTTGCCGTCCAGCAGGTAGGCCGTTTCCAACAAGGTGGCCAGCTGGTCGGCTTGGGCTTGTTTGGCGGGCAGCGCTTTGGCGGCTCCGCCCAGGAACACCGCGGCTTCTTCGCGCGCCAGGGGAACGGGCGCATTTTGAAGCTGCAGGCGGTCTGCCCAGTTCTGCACGACGACGTCAAACAGCGTGGGGATGCGCCGCGTGTCCGTGTCTTTTACGTTTAAAATGAGGGTTTCCTTTTCCACCGGGGCGTTAATCAGCGCCGCGCGTAACGCCCAGAGGGTTTGGTAAT
>CALUZE010000086.1 GCA_944325235.1 uncultured Elusimicrobiales bacterium
CCTCGGCGCCTTTGTCCGCAAACAGCACCGCTACCGACGGGCGCACGCGCCCTTTCCACGGCAGAGGCACCCGCTCGTCCAGCCCCGCCACCAACTGCGGGAATACCACCGGCATCGCCAGCACCAGGGCGGCGTTGGCGGCGTCTTTCAGCACGAGCACGCCCTCTTTTTCGGCCCGTTCCAGCTGGGCCAACAACAGCGAAATATGGTGCGTAAAATTGCGGCCGATAAAATCTATAATTTTGGCGTTGCCGCTGAACACGTCCCCCGCCAGCGAGGATAACAGCCGCCGGTTTTCCCGCACGAAGCGCTGAATGGCCAGCAGAATGTTGAGCACGTTTTCCCGCGCGGATTGTTTTTCCGACACTTCCAGGCGGATGTTTTTCATCAGATTTTCGTACAACGTGCTTAACAGGGCGCGGTCAAAATTATCTTTGTTGGTAAAGTAATAATGGAACATTCCCAAATTCACCTGGCACAGCGCGCACACTTCCCGCACGGTAAACCCGCCCAGCCCTTTGGCCCGGGCCAGGCGTAACCCTGCGTGCAAAAGTTTCACGTCGTTGCCGGCTGCCGTCCTTCCCATAGTTCACTCCTTTATTACACGCTTGTATAATAATTATACATCCGTGTAATAATCTTGTCAAGCGTCCTTTTGTATTAGTTCCTACTAATCCGAAAACGCCCGCTCGGTTGGCGGCAGAATAAACTATACTCTAGTAAGGAGGCGCTATGAACACCAAACTGACTGTGACGGACGACTCGTTTGCGCGGGCGTTTAAACAATTTGAGCAGGCCGAAGTGGTGGAATTTTTTGCCACGTGGTGCCCGCACTGCAAACATATGGCCGATATCATAGACAAGCTGGCCAAGGACTACCAAAACCGCGTGGCCCTATTGGTTGTGGACGTGGACCAATCCCCCCGCACGGCGCGGCAATTCGACGTGAGCGGGGTGCCGTCTTTCGTATTTGTTAAAAAGGGGCAAATTGTGCACCGGATGGCGGGAGAATTTTCCGAGGCGGATTTGCGCAAACAGTTGGACGCGTTGCTGTAATCCGCCCACTGCCGCCGGGCAAAACGAAGGGTAAAAGAAAACTTCCTCATTAAATAGCCAAAGGAAAACCCCCTTGTTTAGGCAAGGGGGTTTTGTATGCAAAAGATTATTTTTGGGTAACTAGGGAGTCTCGCCCGTTTCATCTATATCATCCGTGCAAGCAGTTTTTTCCCGTTATTTATGTTTCCGCCTCCTCCTAAATTTCACTTGCGTTCCATTTCCGCCAACAACAGCTGCAATGCTTTCACCGACGCGCGGCCGATGTTGCGCTCGCGCGTGTGGGAAAACACAAACTTTTGTGCCTTGGCACCCTGTGGCCCGGCTACGCCAATCCACACCGTGCCAACGGGTTTTTCGGGCGTGCCGCCGTCCGGCCCGGCAATGCCGGTGGTGGACACGGCCCACTGCGCCCCCGTCACCCGCCGCGCGCCTTGCGCCATTTGCAAAGCTACGGCCTCGCTGACGGCGCCGTATTTTTCCAAATCTTCCGCACGCACGCCCAGCACATTCTTTTTTACCTCGTTGGAATAAGACACCACTCCGCCCAAGAAATAGACCGACGCTCCGGGAACCGACGTAATCAAATGCGCGATGTTTCCCCCCGTGCAGCTTTCCGCGCAGGCCACCGTGGTGCGGGCTTGGCGCAGGCGGCGGGCGATTTCTTCCTCGGTGGTTTGGCCGTGCTGTTCTTCATACGGAAGGCCGTTTAATTCCTGCCGCAGTTTTTCAAAACGCGCGTCCAATTCATCCACTGCCGCGCCTTTGGCCGTCAGCCGCAGCCGCACAAACCCCGCCGACGGCAAATACGCCAGCGACAGGCCCGGCGTGAGCGTTTTTTCAAACGCGGCCAATTTCATCGCCAGTTCCGCTTCCGGAATGTCGTACACCGTCACCATCCGGTACCGAAGCAGCAAATCGTGGAATTTTTCTTTCAGCCGCGGCAACACTTCCGCCGGCACCAGATATTCCGTTTCAAACGGCACCCCCGGCAGCGAAACCAGCACTTTGCCGTCTTTTTCAAACCACATGCCGCTGGCCGTGCCTTTCAAGTTGCGCAACGGCACGCACGTTTTGGGCAGCCACGCCTGGGATTTGTTATACGCGTTCAAACGTTCGGGGTGCGCGGCAAAAATTTCTTCCAGCCACGCATACACCTGCGGGTTAAACGCCAGCTCCGTGCCGAAATAAGCGGCCAGCACGTTTTTGGTCAAATCGTCCTTGGTGGGGCCCAAGCCGCCCGTTACGAACACGGCATCGGCCAGGTGCATGGCTTCGTCCACCGCGTGCCAGATGGCGTCTTTTTCGTCGGCCACGGAGCGCATTTCCACCGTTTGTGCGCCCATGCGGGCCAGTTCCCGCGCGATAAAGCGGGAGTTGGTATCCAAAATCTGTCCGAGTAAAATTTCGTCCCCAATGGTAAGAATTACAGCTTTCATCGTTTCCTCCGCGTCAGCCGGTGCGTCCGGCGGGGTAGTAGACATATTCTAGCACTTTTGCCGGGGCCAAAAAGCGGCAAAGTGTTATATAATAAAGGCTGCTTAAAGCGGGAGGAACACACTATGCGTGATTTTACTTTTTACGCTCCGACGGAAATCATCTTCGGCTCCCTGGCCGAAGAACGTGCGGGCGAAACCATTAAAAAATACGGCGGCACGCGCGTATTGGTATTGTACGGCGGGCACAGCGCCGTAAAAAGCGGCCTTATTGACCGGGTAAAAACCTCGCTCCAGGCCGCGGGGCTTACCTTTGAATTGCTGGGCGGCGTACAGCCCAACCCCACGCTTTCGTTTGCGCGCCAAGGCGTGCAGGCGGCGCTTAATATGCAGGCGGATTTTATTTTGGCCGTCGGCGGCGGCAGCGTGATTGACACGGCCAAAGCCGTAGCCATCGGCGCGGCGGACCCCAAAACCGACATTTGGCAATACTGGCTGGGCAAAGCCGCCGTCACCCGTGCACTCCCGGTGGGGTGCATTCTGACGATTTCCGCCTCCGGCAGCGAAACGAGCGACTCGGCCGTGCTGACCGATGACGCCCGCAAAGACAAGCGCGGCATTAATACGCCTTTTAACCGCCCGAAATTTGCCTTGATGAACCCGGCGCTGACGTTCACGCTGTCCCCCAAGCAAATTGCCTGCGGCGTGACGGACATTTTAATGCACACCTTGGACCGCTACTTTACCCCGATGCAAGGCAACGAACTGACCGACGCGCTGGCCGAAGCCCTGATGCGCACCGTCATTCACTACGGGCCGATGGCCGTGCAGAAACCGACCGATTACCAGGCCCAAAGCGAACTGATGTGGGCGGGCAGTTTGTCGCACAATAACCTGACGGGGCTGGGCGCCCAAAAAGAATTTGCCGTGCACCAACTGGGGCACGAACTGAGCGGACGCTTCGGCGTGCCGCACGGGGAAAGTTTATCCGCCGTGTGGAAAGCCTGGGCGATGTATGTGTATCAAGCGGACCCGGCCCGCTTTGCGCGCTATGCCTGCAACGTGTGGCACCTGGACAGTATGACCGATATTGACACCGCCGCCCGCCAAGGCATAGACGCCACGGTAAACTTTTTTGCCTCGTTGGGTATGCCCGTCAGCCTGCCGCAGCTGCTGGGCCGTACATTGAGCTTTGAAGAACTTTATGAGCTGGCCGACAAATGCAGCCGCGGGGGCACCCGTACCGTCAGCCTGCTTAAGCCCCTGGGCAAAGAGGACCTGCTGCGCATTTACACCGCGGCCAACCAATAGTCTGTCTGCCGGGTTCGGCCCCACACCGGCCCGGCAAAATTATATAATAGTAGTATATTTATGTGCCGTCCGCCGGGCGCATTTCCCGGCGGATTTATTTTGCCCGGCGCAGGAGATTTATGAAACAAGAACCCATTACGCCTAATCCTTTGGCTTTAATTCCGCTGGCGGTGTTTTTAGTGTCCTATTTGGCGGTGTCGCTGGCGGCCGGGGATTTTTACAAAATGCCGATTACGGTGGCTTTTGTATTGTCCTCCGTGGTGGCCGTGTGGATGAGCAAAGGCGGCACGCTGCACAACCGCATTGAGCTGTTTTGCAAAGGGGCGGCCAATTCCAACATTATGCTGATGGTGATGATTTTCATCCTGGCCGGTGCGTTTGCCCAAACCGCCAAGGCGATGGGCGCGGTGGACGCCACCGTCAATTTAACGCTTTCCATTCTGCCGGGCAACGTGTTGGCGGCGGGCGTGTTTTTGGCCGCGTGCGTGATATCCGTTTCCGTCGGTACGTCCGTAGGCACCATTGTGGCGCTTACGCCGGTGGCCGCGGGGCTTTCGGCCCAGACGGGCATTTCGCCTGCCCTCATGAGCGCAGTGGTGGTCAGCGGGGCCATGTTTGGCGACAATCTTTCTTTTATTTCCGACACGACCATCGTGGCCACCCGCACGCAGGGCTGCAAAATGGCGGACAAATTCCGGACCAACTTTCATATCGTAATGCCCTTTGCCGTTTTGACCACGATTCTGTATGTACTGCTGGGCAGCGGGGCGCAAAGCTCCTTTGCGGCGGGCGAAATTTCGTGGGTGAAAGTATTGCCGTATTTTATTGTGCTGGCCGCGGCCGTGATGGGCGTGAACGTGATGGTGGTGCTGCTGGGCGGCACGGTGCTGTGCGGGCTGATTGGCCTGCTGACGGGCGCGTTTAACGTGTGGGGCTGGACCACCGCCATGGGGGCCGGCATTAACGGCATGGGGGAACTCATCATTGTAACCATTTTGGCCGGCGGCATGCTGGAAATGATACGCTACAACGGCGGCCTGGCGTGGATTATCCAAAAAATGACGGCGCGCATCCGCTCGCGCAAAGGGGCGGAACTGAGCATTGCCGGCGTAGTCAGTTTTGCCAACCTCTGCACGGCCAACAACACCATCGCCCTCATTATGGCGGGGCCCATCGCCAAAGAAATCGCCCAGCGCTTTCATATTGCGCCGAACCGTTCGGCCAGTTTATTGGATATTTTTTCGTGCTTTGTGCAGGGCGTCATCCCCTACGGGGCACAGCTGTTGATGGCGGCCAGCCTGTCGGGCGTGTCGCCGGTAAGCATTATGAAGTATTTGTACTATCCGTATTTGCTGGGCATCGGGGCGCTCTTGGCCATTTGGCTGGGGTTCCCGCGCAAATATGCCACCAGCGCGGATACGCCGATGGAAGCCTAGTTCCGCACGGCGGCGAATTTTGATAAAATAAAAGTAGCAGATTTGCGCGCTCGTAGTTCAATGGATAGAGCGTCAGCCTCCGAAGCTGGAAATGTGGGTTCGACTCCCGCCGAGCGCACCATTTAAAAATCCCCGGTGATCAACCGGGGATTTTTATGTTTACAGATACAGTAATTTAAACCCGACGCCAAAACTCCAATCTTTGGTTTTCCAGTTGCCGGCGGCGTGTGTACTGGCGTTGGCGTAAAACGCTGTCCCGTCGTTGACCAGGGTGCCGATTTCCAACTCCGGGATAAATTCCGCCATACCGCTGTGTTCGTAATCCATATAGTAGTACAGGTTGGTAAGCACCCACCACTGGTTGGGCGACGTATAACCGATGTTCACACGAATGCGCCCCATATTGATTTCGGCCCGGGCGTGGTCCCCCACCACGGACACGTAATGCTTATACCCGACCGCCCCGTAAAATCCGCCCGGAAAAGCCAACAACACAAAGGCGGAAGGGCTGGCCTGCAACTGGCCCGTGCCCAGCAGTTTATCGGTGGCCGTAGGCAGGAAGAATTCCATTTTGGCACCAAAACCGAACAATTTTTCAGCGGGGAGCGTCCAAGTAATATTGGCCAACACATCCCCCAGCCCGTTGACCGATTTATCCGGCGACTCATAACGCGCCAGCGGTACTTCCACCCCCCAGTTAAAACGCTCGTT
>CALUZE010000087.1 GCA_944325235.1 uncultured Elusimicrobiales bacterium
CGGACTTTTGTATTTTGGATTTGTCCTCTTTTATGCTGGACGCGTCCAAAGACCGCCTGTACACGCTGGGCGCTTCGGCCCCGTCGCGGCGCAGTGCGCAAACGGTACTGGCGGAAATCACCGTCACGCTGTTGCAGCTGATGGCGCCGGTGCTGTCCTTCACCGCCGAAGAAGCCTGGCAGGAACTGCGCAAAACCGCCTTGGGGCGCGATTTGCCGCAGAGTATTTTCCTTTCCAATATGCCGGCGAATGCGTCGCTGATTCCGGACGTGAAACTGGAAGAAAAGTGGAATAAAATCCGCCGCGTGCGCGAAACCGTGCAGAAAGTGCTGGAAGAAACCCGCCAGAAAGGCGTTATCGGCTCCTCGCTGGAAGCGAAAGTGATTTTCAAAACGTCCAATCCGGAAATGAAAGCGTTCTTGGAAGAAACCAAAGCGTTATGGCCGGAAATTGCCATCGTATCCGCGGTGGAAATTGCGGACGGAACCGAAGAACTGACCGTAGAGGCCGAACACGCCGCCGGGCACAAATGCGCCCGCTGCTGGCAGTGGAAGGAAGACGTCGGCGCCGACGCGGCACACCCCGATTTGTGCTCGCGCTGTGCCCGCGTGCTGGAAAAAGAAGGCATTGTCGTAGAGGAAGGGGAAAAAGTAAGTGCGTAACGCGTGGCGGCAGCTGTGCACCTGGCTGAGCCAAAACCGCCGGTTGGTCATCGCGGCGGCGGCCATTTTGCTGGTGGACCGGCTGACCAAAGTGTGGGCGCTTATGTATTTGCCGCTGCA
Source organism: uncultured Elusimicrobiales bacterium (assembly GCA_944325235.1). Taxonomy (GTDB): domain Bacteria; phylum Elusimicrobiota; class Elusimicrobia; order Elusimicrobiales; family Elusimicrobiaceae; genus Avelusimicrobium. The sequence goes on from CALUZE010000087.1 coordinate 783, forward strand.
CCCGGTGGAAGTGTTCCCGTTTTTCCATTTGACGTATGTGGAAAATACGGGCGCGGCCTTCGGAATGATGAAAAACGGCAATTCCCTGCTGATTTTTGTGATGCTGGCCATTGTGGCGTACATCGTGGCCAGCTGGCGGGAGTTGTGCTCCTACGGGCCGTGGGTCAAATGGGGCAGCGTTTTTATTTTGGCGGGTGCGTTGGGCAATCTTTATGATAGAATAGCTTTAGGCTTTGTTGTAGATTTTTTGGATTTCCGGGTTTGGCCCGTGTTTAATGTGGCCGATTCCTTTATTACGATTGGCGGCTGTATGTTTGTGCTTTCCTTGTTCATACGGCGCGGCAAACAACGGGAGGAAAAATGAAAAAAGTGTTAGGGTTGGCGGCGGCCGTGTTGTTGTTGGCCGCGTGCGGAAGTGACGAACGGCTGTTTAAAAAAGCCCAGCTGGCTACCTCTAAAGGCAATTTCACCCAGGCTATGCAGCTCTACTCGCGCCTGATTAAGCAAGACCCCAAAAACGCCTCCGCGTATGCAAACCGCGGCCTGTTGTGGGAACGCCTGCCCGTAAAAGACGCCAAGGAACGCGCTAAAAACCGCGCCTATGCCGAGCAGGATTACCGTGCCGCCATTGACGCCAACCCGAATATCCCGGAAGTGTACAACAACCTCGGGGCCTTGTACATTGATATGGGCCGCTATCCGCTGGCCGTGTATTATTTTACCGAAGCCCTGGCCCGCGACCCCAACTATTTTACCGCGCTGATGAACCGCGCCATCGCCTATTCCAAGCAAGGGCGTTCCATGGACGCGTTGACGGATTACAACAGCGCGTTTAAACTGCGCCAGGACGAGCCGCTGTTGTTTTTAAACCGCGGGCTGACCTATTACAGCCTGGGCCAGTACGAATCCGCCCTGGACGATTACACCTACCTGATTTCGTTAACGCCCGATGATGCCCGTCCGTATTTGGAGCGCGCCCGTGCGTTTATCAAGCTGGGCTACCCGGCCAACGCTTATGCCGATTTGGAAGAAGCCGTCACCATTAAACCCACCTATGCCTTGGCTTACTATTATATGGGCGATTTGATGTACCGCAGAGGCGAAACCGACTATGCCCTGGGCCTGCTGGTAAAATCCAAAGAATTGGCCAGCCAATATGTGCCCACGTACGATTTGATGGGGGATATGCTTTCCGTGCAGGACCCGGTGGCCGCTACGGCCAACTATATGGTGGCCAAAAAGCTGGATCCGGCCAATGCCGCCAAGTACGACCGCAAAATTAATTTAATGCGCACGGAAGCCGGCCGCCAAAGAGTGTTGGCGGAGCGGTTCTTCCCCGGAAATTAACCTATGACGCAACTGCCTTTAATGTCTTCCCGCCCGGATCCGGCGGCCCTTTCGGTGCCGTCCCGGGCGTATACTTACCGTTTCTTTTTGTCTGCCTGCTTTTTAGTGCTCATCTTGTTTTCGCTTACTTTTCGCCACTCCACGGTGGGTATTTTTATTTTGTGCCTGATGGACTTTTTGTTCTGCGCGGACGTTTTGGTACGAAGCGCCGGCAAGGATATTTGGGCCGGTCGGATGCGCTTTGCCGTACTCGTGACGCTGTGCGCGGGGGCGGGGTTTTTGTATTCTACGTTTAACACGTTTTTGACGGTAAAATTGTACGGTCCGGTGCAGGATTTGTTTTTGTATACCGCACTGCTTATCACGCTTGCGCTGTGGGCCGAACGCCGCCTGGCGCGCGAAAAAGAAAAAGCCCGCGTGTTTATCAAAAAGCTGGACGACTTTTTGCCCAAATCCGGCCGCTTGTGTGTGGGGCGGCATTTCCGCAAGGTGTTTGCGGGGGAACTGAAACAAGGCGATTTGATTTTGGTAAAGCCCGGCGAACGGCTGCCGGCGGACGGCATTCTGCGCAAAGGCAAAACCTCCATTGACGAGCAGTTAATCACCGGCAATATGCTCCCCACTTCCAAAATTGTGGGCAGCCACGTTTATGCCGGAACGTTGAACAAATCGGCCGATGTCTATATAGAAGTAACGGCCGTGCTGGCGGACTCCGCTTTGCTCAGCGTCATCAACGCCATTAAGCAGGGCGAGCGCCACCGCAGCGCTTTTAAAAGCGTGCTGGACGTCTTTTCGGCCTGGCTGCTGCCGCTGTTGGTGTTGGCGGCAGGGGGCGCTTATGCGGCGCTGTTGCACGCGTATGGGGCGGCTCACTGGTTTACGTATTTGGGTGTTTTGCTGTTTATTTTGGCGGTGGCCTGCCCGGTGGCGTGGGTGTTTATTGCGGTGTTCCCGTTCTTTTTTACGCGCACGGGTGCGCGGCGGGAGAAAATTAAAATTCAAAATATGTACGTGCTGGATGAATTATCCCGCGCGGATACGGTATTTTTTGATAAAACCGGCACGCTGACGTATGGCGAGCTGCGGGTGTCGGGCATTTTCCCGGCGGAAAATGTCACCAAGCGCCACCTGCTTACCACCATCGCCACGGCCGAACAACTGGTGGACGGCCCGTTTGCCGATGCCATTAACCTCTGCGCCAAAGAGCACAAAATCCGCACCAAACGGCTGTTGTGCTTTGACGTGTTGCCCGGGTTAGGGGTAGAAGCCACCTGCGGGGAAGACAAAATTTTGGCGGGGCGGACCCAATGGCTGGAAGAACGAGGCGTTGCCACATCGGCCAAAGTGGCTACCGCGGCCGAGGCCGTGGTGTGTGTGGCGCGCAACGGGCAGTTTGAAGGCTATTTAACGCTGGCCGACGAACTGCGCCCCGGCGCGAAGGAAACGATTGCCTTATTAAAATCTCTGGGGAAGGATATTGTGCTGGTGTCGGGCGATAACGAAACGTCCGTTGCCGTGATTGCCCAGGCCGCCGGAATAGAAAAAGTAAACTCCAATGTACTGCCTAAAACCAAGGCGGAAATCATCACCAATTTGCGCAATATGGGCAAACGCGTGGTGATGGTGGGGGACGGATTTAACGATATTATTGCCCTGTTGCGGGCGGATGCGGGGATTGTGTTTGCCTCGGGCCGCAACGTGTACAACAACTGGGTGGACGTGATTGTGAAAGGGCGGGACTTGTTCCCCGTTTCGTATTTATTTACAATAAATAAAAAGCTGCGCCGGGTAGTTTTGACCAACGCCGTATTGTCCGTATTGCTCAGCGGCGGTTGGGCGGCGTGGCTGTTGTGGCATATGCCGCACGCACAAGGCTGGGCCCAGCCGATCGGCGGGGCGCTGGCGGTAGTGCTGGTAGTTTTGTTAAATTCAATGAGGATGATGAAAATAAAATGACACACGATCTTGATTTTGGTTACACCGCGGACCACGCCCGCAAAAATGCCGATGCCGTCTTGCCGGACATCCAATGCTGGCCCAACCAGTATAAGCGCGATTACGATGTGAAAATTGAACTGCCGGAATTTACTTCCGTCTGCCCCAAAACGGGATTGCCGGATTTCGGTACGATTACCATTGAATACACCCCGGACGAATGGTGCCTGGAATTGAAATCTTTGAAATACTACTTGCTGGAATACCGCGATATGGGTATTTTTATGGAAAATATCGCCAACAAAATTTTGGACGACGTGGTGAAAGCCTGCAAGCCCAAAAAAGCCGTTGTAACGGGTGTGTTTACGCCGCGCGGCGGGCTGCGCTCGGTCATCACGGCTAAATACGAGAAAAAATAATGAACAAAAAAACGCTGATGATGGCCGGTGTGCTGGTGCTGGTGTTTTTGGCCGGCGTGGCAACCATGCGCATTTGGGACGCTTACCACGCCCCCAAACCGGTGCCTGCCGGACAAATGCCGGGCAGTGATTCGTTGCTGTTGGTGGATATGGGGGACGCTACCGAGCCGGAAGGCATTATGCTGGTGGAGGAACCCGAGTATGTGGACGATTCCAAGGTGCCTTCCCAGCTGTCCAAGATTAAAATGCAAGGAATGGACCGCGTGATTTCCCGCAGCGGTACGGTGGTGGAAGCCCCCGAAGCAGAGGACGACAGCCCCGTAGTGCTGGGCAATGTGGACCGCACGGCTGTTCCTTCCGCTACGGCGCCCAAACCGCTGGACCCGGCGGACGTCAAAAGCAATATGTCTATGATTGACGCCCCCGTCAAGGCGCGCATTATCAAAACGTTGGCGGATTACAAAGCTTTCAAGCGCAAGGCCCGCGGCAAATATCCGGCGGCGGATTTTTCCAAGGACTATATTGTGGCGCTGGAATCCACCAGCAACTTGCCCGACAAAGTGTTTGAAATCCAGGACGTGCAGGAACAGAACGGCAAAATGGTGGTGATTTACCGGGTGAACATTTTTGGTTTAGACCAAAAGACCAACACCCACAGCGCCGTACGTATTGCCAAGCGCGACCTGCCCGTAGAATTAAAACAGGTTTTATAACAGAAATAGCAACTGAAAACCCGGCCCATCCGGCCGGGTTTTTTAATGGGATAAAAGCAGCAAGGATTGTTGCACCCCGGATGAGCGGGTCCCGCTCGGGGGCGGGCCGGAGGTTTGGCGGTGCGGCTTGGCGTGGCCTGCGGGCGGATATACGATGAGGTGCACGGGCATCGGCCGGGTAAAGCAAATAGGGATTTAAGCGAGGGACACCATGGGAGGGGCCCGTTGCACCATTGCCCATGCGTATGTTAAGAAAAAAAGCGCAGAAAAAACCGGGCGGAAAGCCCGGTTTTGTGTTTATTTTTTAAGCAGATTTTCCGATGGCTTAAACCGTACCTTTTGTTTGGCCGGTACCTGCACTTTGGCGCCGGTTTTGGGGTTGCGGCGCGTAACGGGGCGAGCGGTTTTTAAGTGGAAAGAGCCGAAATTGCTGATGACCACTTTTCCGTCGCGCTTTAAGCCGTGTTTGATGATTTCAAAAACTTTGTCCACGGACAGTTTGGCTTGTTTCTTGTCCAAAACGTGCCGGGTTAAATGTCGGATAACGTCGTCCTTATTCAT
>CALUZE010000088.1 GCA_944325235.1 uncultured Elusimicrobiales bacterium
TGTGGGCTGTGGGCTGTGGGCTGTGGGCTGTGGGCTGTGGGCTGTGGGCTGTGGGCTGTGGGCTGTGGGCTGTGGGCTGTGGGCCAAAACAGGTTTGCGGAGTTCTGGCAACCGGCGGCCCCACTTGCCCCTTGGGGCAGATTAAAATCCGCCCCAAGGCATTTTACGGCTCGGCCGTTAAACTGCACCCACCGGGCTACTTCATATCCACCGCATCGGTCAGGAAGCACGAAAGCTTGCCGGCCGAACCGGAACCCGTTACGGTGTAGTAGGCGCGCAGGTAGCGTTTGGCGCCGTTGGGCATAGCCAGGGCAAAGAGGTTTTTCACTTCGCCCAAGTCGGCCTGTTCAAACGTGGCCGAAAAGATTTCTTCCGCGGCGGAAAACGCTTCCGTATCGTCCGTTTGCAGGGACACTTTCAGCTGGGTTACCCCCGCAAATGCTTCGTCCACGCGGCACACGGCAAACAGCGCGCCCGGGGCCGCGTTGCCGACGGCGCCCAAGTCAATCACGTTTTCGGACGCAACGGTGGCCGTTACGGCCTGTTTATCAGACATCATGGCATTTTGGTCAAGTAACATAGTTCCTCCTATTTCACCACCGCTTCGGTGTCGGTAATCGCGTCGCAGATGTGAACCGGGATTTCGTTGAACGTCATCAGCGGGCGGGACGTAATCTGGTCCGGCGTGTACTGCACGTTGGTGCGGTTGCTGGTCAGTTTTCTAAGAGCAGCCTTGACTGTACGGTTCATATACCACACGGGCTTGCCCATAGACAGGCTTTGGATGCGTTCTTCCAGTTCGCACATTTGGTCAATCAGGTCGGACGGGACGTTTTTGACGTCAATGTTGCAAATGCGTCCGGCGTAACGCCAATCCTGCACGGCCAGGCCCAGTTTCCATTCAAAGTATTCCTTGTAGGCCGGGTATTCGTTGCCGTCGGCGTCAATGTGGTTGACGAGGCCGTGGTCCACGCGTTGGATGCCGGCTTTGGAGCCTTTGGGGAAGAAGGTGAACACTTTGTCCGTATCCCACACCACGAGATAAATGGAGGAGTTTTGCCCTTCGGTATCGCCGCCGGCGTCAATGACGTTGCGGGAGCTTTCGGCGCCGTCCAATTCGCAGTAGCGCGCGGCCAGACCGGTAAAGCGTTCGGGGTGTTCGCCCACGTTACCGTAGATGAGGTTGGAAGCCATGGTGTTGGACATCCCGGCGATAATCGCGCGGGACTGGCCCGTGCGCACCGCTTCCACGTGGCCGCCCTTTTCGGCCACCAGTTTATCCACTACGGAATAGGCCGACAGCGTGCCGTACGATTCCACCACTACTTTGGTAGTGGCTTTGGCGGGTTCAATGCCCTGGTAGGCGCGGCGCCAGGTGCCTTCCGGGATGCCGGTGCGCACGGCGTATTCGTGGCCGCTGTCTAACGAGCTTTCCACCACCAACGCATCGGCGATGATATCGTTGGACTGGCTTAAAACCTCGGCGATGGCCAGCTCTTGGCCGGACGGGTCAAATTGTTTGGCGTAATCCACCAAGCTGTAATGTTTGTCAGCAATAATTGCCATTTAATTCTCCTTTAATTGCGGTTTCCGTACAACGCCTCGGCGAAGGTTTTGTCCTGCACGGCGGCGGGTTTTCCGCCGGGCATACAATCTTCGCTGATGGATTTGCCAATCTCGTTAAAGGTACGGACGATAACGGGATGGTTCCCCAGCCCCGTGGCTTGCAGCAGTTCGCGCAGTTCGGGGCCGCCGAACGCGTCAGCCGCGCGCACGGCCCGCTCCAGGGCTTGGTCAAACTGCGGGCCGTAATAAGCCTTGGTCTGCTCGGCCCAGCGCTCCACAATTTGGCGTTTTTCTTCTTCGCCTTGTTGGGCGCCGGTACGGGCGTAGCGGGCTTCCAGGTCCACGAGTTTTTGCACTTGGTCGGCCGTCAGGCCCATTTCGTGCGCGGTAGTTTTTAACTCTTCCAGCGCGCCTTCGGGCCAGGTGACGTCTTCCGGCCAGCAAACGGCGGCATAAGCCTCCGGGTCAGGGGAAGGTTCCGTCCGGTTGGGTTCCGGGTCCGGCGTGTTTTTTGCATCCGGCTCCGGGGAAGCGGCAGAGGTTGCCTGCGCGGACGGGGCGTTCAAATCGGGCTGCGGGGCGGCAGCAGGGTGTTGCAAAGCGGCTTGCGGGGCCGCGGGTTCGGTCGGGTTCATTGGGTTATTTCCTCCGTTAGACGGTTGATTTCGTTTTGTTCGGACTGCACCTGCGAGCGGTATTCCCCCCGCATTTGCGCATAGGCGGACGGGGCCACTTCTTCTATTTCCGCCAGCAAAAACAGCCCGATGCTCTGCTGCCCGCAATGAAATGCGGTAGCATAAGGGTCCCCCGGTACAAAGCCGTGCTGGTGCAGTTGGGCGGCTTGCAAAATGCGCCACAGCAGGCGGCGGCCTTGTACGGTTTTTAAGACGGCCTGCAAATCGCAGGCGTTGCGTTTTTTAAGTTGTTTTTCGTTCATAGGGTTGGGAGCCCGTCCTTTCGGCGGGGCGGGCTCCCCGGGCTGGGCAGCGTTCGCTTATGTAGACGCCTGCCGCAGCGCCCAAAGGGGTGGGCGGGAAACGCTTGGCCGGCCAACCGTTTCCCGCTCTGTGCCGGGCCGTACCGCTTATGAAGACGCGCCGCGGGCACAGCTTTGTTTTTACTTATCCGGAAGGGAATTATTTTGCGGGGCCGCCGCTTGCAAGAGGGCGGCTTGTTGGCGGGCGGAGCGGATTTGCTCGGTTTCCTGTGCGCTGCGCAAGAGGGCGGGCGCTACGCCCAGGGTATTGAGGCCTTCTTCCAAGGCGCGGTCGTAGTCTATGCGGTCCAATACGTCCGGGCGGGCAGAAGCCAGCGACGCCGCATAATTCAGCCCCTGCACTAACGCCGCCAGGCCCGCCGCTTTTTGCGCTTGTGCAATCATAGACACATATTCCACCTTCATTTCCAGCCCTTGGATGCTTTGCGGCGGCTCGGGCAAAAGGCCTTGGCGCACCAGCAAATTAAAAGCGCGGTCAATCAGCGGGTCCAACAGTTCATTTTTCAACCGCTCCAACACGGGCCCCAACACCAGGAGTTTTTCCTGATGGCGTTCGGCCACTTCGGCGGCGGTCATATTGGAATAGTTTTGCGTGGAAAGCATTAAAAACACGTCGGCAAAGAATTGGGCGCGGATGGTGTCGCGCACGCTTTGGATGGACGCTTCCAACGATTTTAAATCCGGCTGGACCTGATAGGCCGGTTTCACGGCGGCGTCCGTGGTGCCGCTGTAGCGCGTAATGCCGCCGGGCAGCAGGTTCACTTCCCCCTGCACATTGGCCGAAACCATCATCGGCGGGTTGGTGCTTTTGTCCAGCGCGACGAGTTTGGTCTTCTGCATTTTTTGCAGCATTTTTACGTCGCCCAAGCATTTCCAGCCCGGGCCGCGGCCGTACGTATCGGACGCGTTTTTCACTTCCCAGCGCGCCGCAATCACGGGGAATTCGCGGTATCCGCTTTGGCGCAAGAGGTGCCCGTCCGCCGTCAAATAAACGGACGTGTAGGGCATATGGGCGTTGTCTTTTTTGGCAGGATCCGCGGCGGGGTTGGGCCAGATGAGGTGGATGATTTTGTGCCAGCGCAGGGAGCGTTTGTCTTCGCATTCGCGGCGCACGGCAGGCGGCAGGTGTTCGGTGCCGAAGGTCTTTTGCATTTGTTCGGCCGTCATAAAGAACTCCCGTCCGAAGCGGTCCACGCGGCCCGCGGCGTCCGTCCCCAGGCAGTATTCGCCAATGGTAAACGGGCGGCAGCGGATGCCTTTCTGCGGGTCTTCCTCCAGCAAAAACGCCGCCGTGCCAAAGACGGCAATTTCCTGGTAGAAGCCGTGCAGCACGCTGTACACGTTGCTTTTGGCAAACACGTCTTCCAAGCGTTTTTTGATTTCAAACACCCATTCCCGCGCCCCGGGCAGGTTCATCAGTTCTTCGGGCGCGAGGGTCAAATCAAACCAACTGCGCGAAGGGCTGGTCAGCCCGCTCATCATCCCGGCGCAGAGCACTTCCACCGCCAGGCACGGGTCGGAATCCAACAGGGTTTTGTGGTCAATGCGGCGGCCTTGGTTCGGGGTTTGCCCGTCAAAAAAGCCGCGGGTGGGCGCCAGGTAGGAGGCGAGTTCCTTCCAAACGGGCGTCCAGGAGGCGCGCTCGTTTTTCAGTTCGTCGTACAGGCGCAAATAATCGGTTTTCGGTTGGTTATTATTTTTCATAGGGGTATCAAACGGCAGGAGTGTGCACGGACGGAAGAAATTTACTAAGATAGAAGAAAGAAGGAGGGTACGACTATGATGGGCTTAATTACTATTTTGTTTTTTGTGGTATTGCTGGCGGTGCCGGGGTTCTACATCATTACGCGCAAGGTGTTCCCGCGCGGAAGCAAAAAATCCGCCATGTGGGTTTCCGTTCTGCTCACGGTGGTGCTGGTGGTTATTTTGGCCCTTGCACTGGCCGCTACGCCCGTGTAACCAAACATTTTTGCCAAACACCCGCCCCGCAAGGGCGGGTTTTTTATGCAAAAATTTCCGCTGCGGGCGCAAAAAACCCGTGCCAAACTGTTACAAATTGTAGGAAATAAAAAAGATACTGCGGTAGGATTACTTCTATTTTTTTATTATAGCATAAAATAAAATTATTTGTCAAGCATTTTTTTGTTTTGCAAGAACTCCCGACGGAAAAAGTTTATTTGGAACTCATATGACGCTGTCAAAGGAATGGCCGGTTTGCAGGAAGGAGTGGAAAGAAAGGATATTGTAGGTCCGCAGGGCCGCAAAAAATGGTTGCAACGGCTTGACAGGCAGAACGGGTGGCCCAAAACGACACACGCTTGCCCCGCCTGGGCCGCACCGCCCGGCCCAACAGTACAAACTCAAACAAAAGATTATTTGGAATGGAAGATGACCGTCATATCCGCGCCCAATACTTTTTTAAGCGGCGTGTCTTTTTCCCAGCGTTCCACCAGCTTGGCGTTTTTGGAAGCGCGGAACTGCTTGCAGATTTCGTCCGTTTCCCGCAGGTAGCGGAAAAGCGGATTATTGTATTTTAAAAAGGTCGGCGTGGTAAAAAGCATTACAAACGCGTCTTTTCCCAACAGCCGCGGCAGGCTGGAGTTGCGGTGATAACTCACGTGCCACTCCCCGGAACGATGAAAGCATAATCAAACCCCACGCGTTTGGCCAGCTCCCGCCGTTGCGGGCCGGCCCAATAATGCAAGGTGTGGACGCCGCGGAAATGGAAGAACTCATCATACGCTCCCCACAGCAAATGCAGGGCTGAAAAAGCGGACGGCTGGTTTGGCGTGATTTCCACCACGGCGGGGTGTTCGTTAGCAAAAAATTTGGGAAGCGAAGCCGGCATCAGCCACGAGGTGTGCCCCAATCCGCCGTATACGACAAACAACGCATCCGGATCCGTGCGGCGGATTTCGGCCATTTTGCTTTCCAGCACGCGCGCCCACGTTTTGTTGCGTTGGGTAAGCGTCAAAAGGGACAGGTCTTCATCCAAACCGGATTCCCGCGCCAACACCTGTTGCTGGACGGTATCTTCCAGCGGATAAATGTCCACCCCCAGCTT
>CALUZE010000089.1 GCA_944325235.1 uncultured Elusimicrobiales bacterium
CCACCGAATCGCCTTTGGTGGTGGAAGCCGTGGCCAAGTTCGGCGCGCAGGCCGTGCTGACCAGCGAAGCCTGCCAAAGCGGTACGGACCGCATTTTTGAAGCGGCCGAAAACCGCCCGGAACAGTTTATCATCAACGTCCAGGGCGACGAGCCGTTCATCTCTACGGAAACGGTAACGGCCGTAGCCGAACTTTTGAAAAGCGACCCGTCCTGCGATATTGCCACCGCCGTGTTCGCCACGCTGGACGACGCCAAGATTGACAACCCCAACTGCGTAAAAGCCGTCATCGCCAAAGACGGCCGCGCGCTGTATTTTTCGCGCTCGCGCATTCCCTACAAACGGGAACTGACCGAAGAAAACAAAAAAGCCCCCTATTGGCAGCACTGCGGCATTTACGGCTACCGCCGCGAAGCGCTGGCGCGCTTTGTGTCGCTGCCGCCCAGTCCGCTGGAACAGCTGGAACGCTTGGAACAGCTTCGCGCGCTGGAAGACGGGCTAACCATCAAGTGCGTGGAAACCCACCCCACGGGTCCCGCCATTGACACCGCGGCCGACTTGGAAGCCGCCGAAAAGTATTCTAAAGAACATCAAAAATAGCGAAGAACTCCCGCTGCGGCGGGAGTTCCTCTTTTTTAGGCGGGCTTTTGCGGGAACACAGGCAAACAACCGATTTTAAAATTTACCAAGGAGCTTTTTATATGTCTAAATTCATCATCATCACGGGCGGCGTGGTCAGTTCGCTGGGCAAGGGTATTTCCGGCGCGAGCATCGGCAAGCTCTTGCAGTTAAACGGCCTGCGGGTCAATATGATTAAATGCGACCCGTACATCAACGTGGACCCGGGCACCATGAGCCCCTACCAGCACGGCGAAGTGTTCGTGACTACGGACGGCGCCGAGGCCGACCTGGACTTGGGCCACTACGAACGCTTTTTGGACGTGAATATGACCCGTGCCAACACCAATACCGCGGGCAGCATTTACCAAACGGTCATTGACAAAGAACGCCGCGGCGAATACCTGGGCGCCACCGTGCAGGTCATCCCGCACATTACCAACGAAATCAAAAAACGCTTTACCGCTTTTGAAAACGATACCGACGTTTCCATCATTGAAATCGGCGGTACGGTGGGCGATATTGAATCGCTGCCGTTTCTGGAAGCGGCCCGTCAGCTGCGCTTGGAAAAAGGCCCGCAGAACGTCATCTGTGTGCACGTTACGCTCATTCCCTACATTGCCGTAGCGCAGGAGCTTAAAACCAAACCCACCCAGCACTCCGTCAACAAACTGCGCGAAGTGGGCATTGAACCCAGCATGCTCATCTGCCGCACGGAAAAACCTCTTACGCAGCATTTAAAGGATAAACTGTCCCTGTTCTGCAGCGTGCCGGCCAAAGCCGTCATTGAATGCGCCGACGCCAAATCCATTTACCACGTGCCGGAAATGTTTTACAAGCAGGAAGTGGACAAGCAGATTATGGACTTTTTGGGCCTCAAACCCACCCAGCCCGTGGACCCCAAATGGTTTGAATTTGTGGACCGCGTACCGACGAAAACGGTCAAAATCGCCATCGCCGGCAAATACGCCGAATTCCAGGAAGCGTACAAATCCGTGCACGAAGCGCTGCGCCACGCCGGCATGAATAACGATGCCAAAGTGGAAGTGGTGTACGTCAATACCGAAAAAGACGATATAGAAAAGAAATTAAAAGACGTGGACGGCATTTTAATCCCCGGCGGGTTTGGCGGCCGCGGCATTGAAGGCAAAATCAACACCGTCAAATACGCGCGCGAAAACAAGGTGCCGTTTTTGGGCATTTGTTTAGGGATGCAGTGCACGGTGATTGAAGCCGCCCGCAACCTGTGCGGACTGCACGATGCCAATTCCACCGAGTTTGACCCTACCACCAAGGACCCGGTGGTGGATTTAACCCCCCAGCAAAAAAACGTGGTGTACAAAGGCGGCACCATGCGCCTGGGCAATTACACGGCGGACTTGAAAGAAGGTTCTTTGGCCCGCCGCCTGTACGGCAAGGACCAGATTGTGGAACGCCACCGCCACCGCTACGAACTGAACCCGGCGTATGTAAAGCTGTTAGGCGAAGCGGGGCTGAAAGTGTCCGGCTGGCACGAAGGCGTACTGCCCGAAATTGTGGAACGCGAAGACCATCCCTACTTTATTGCGGCCCAATTCCACCCGGAATTCGGCTCCCGCCCGATGCGTCCGCACCCGCTGTTTGACGGGCTGATTAAAGCCAGTTTAAAGCAAAAAGAAAGTAAAAAATAATCAAATCCCCGGGTAGAAAACCCCGGGGATTTTTATGCAAAAATTACCCGCCCCGGCTGAACCTTCTCGCCGGGGCAATTTCGTTTTAGGTACCCAAAAAAACGCCGGGCGGAAATTCCGTCCGGCGTTTGAAAGTCTGCTGTCGTTAGGCGGCCTTTTTTTCGTCCGACAGGTAATGGCACCCCACCGAGTGGTGGTTTTTCAACGCGGCGTACGTGATAAGCAGCGCCGTCTGCGTGCCGTTGCGCAAGTCCAAGAGCTCCTGGCACAGCGCCGCCCCTTTGTAGAAGGCGTCAATTTCGTTGTGCAAGTGGCGCAGGATTTTTTCCGCACGGTCCAAATGCTTTTGGCTGCGGATTAAGCCCACGTAGTTCCACATTGTGTTGCGCAGGGTGGCCAAGTCCTGTTTGACCAGGTTCAAATCCGGCTTTTCTTCCGGGATGACCCACGGCTTCGGTTCCGGAATGTGGAAGGATCCCGCGGCAATTTCTTTGGCGTCCGATTCCGCGCACAAATAGCCCATGGCCACCGCTTCCAACAGCGAAGTGCTGGCCAAACGGTTGGCGCCGTGGTAGCCGGTGCAGGCCGTTTCGCCAATGGCGTTTAAGTGCGTGATGTTGGTGCGCCCGTCCGGCGTGGCATACACCCCGCCGCAGAAGTAGTGCGCCGCCGGCACCACCGGCACGGGCACTTTGGTCATATCAAAGCCTTCTTCCAGGCATTTTTTGTAAATCGCCGGGAAGCGTTCCTTGGTTTCTTCGGCCGGGTTGGCGGTGATATCCAAATACACGCAATCGTGCGACGTTTTCAAACGTTCTTCTTCAATGGCGCGGGCGACAATGTCGCGCGGGGCCAAATCTTTTAACGGGTGGTATTTGGCCATAAAGGCTTCCCCGTTGCAGTTGCGCAAAATGGCGCCTTCGCCGCGCAGCGCTTCGGAAAGCAGAAAACTTTTGCCTTTGGCAAACACCGTGGGATGGAACTGCAAAAATTCCATATTCATCACACGCGCGCCCACACGGTAGGCCATGGCAATCCCGTGGCCGTAGGCGTGGTCGGCATTGGTGGTGTGGCGATACACCTGCCCCACACCGCCGGTGGCCAAAATGGTTTTTTTGGCGGTAACGGCAAACACTTCGCCCGTTTTGTTGTCCAGCACGTACGCGCCGAACACCGTCAGCGGGTAGTAGCGGTCCATCGGGTCGGGCGAACTGTGGGAAAGGGTCAATAAATCAATGGCCGAGGCAAATTCCCGCACGGTAATAAGCGGGTTGTTGCGCACCGCCTGCTGAATGGCATGAAGCATGGCGTGGCCGGTAGTGTCCTTGGAATAGATGATGCGGTTTTTGCGGTGGGCGCCTTCGCGCGTGAAGCGCAGGTGGTGGTTCTCATCGCGGTCAAAAGGGACGGATAAATCTTTCAAAAAAACTTCTTCCACCGCTTTGCAGCCGGCGGCCGAAATTTCTTTCACCGCTTTGGCATTACACATGCCGGCGGTGGCCATTTTCACGTCGGCCAGTAAATCGTCCATATTCAGGTGGGGTTCGTACACAATTCCGCCTTGGGCCAAATCGCTGTTGGCTTGGGGCATTTCCCCGCAGCACAAGAGCATGGTTTTCAGGCCTTTTTTGGCGGATTGATGCGCGTATACGCACCCGGCAATGCCGGCGCCGATGACTAAACAATCAGTATGCAGTACTTTCATATATATATTATATAAAAGGCCGGGGCTCCCGGTCCGGGCAAAAAGCGCAAAAAAGCCTTGCAAATAATTTTTATATTTGTTATTATATATCCCGTTAATTTACAACCATACACAAAATTTGTATAATATTTGTGTAAAGAAAAACCGGGGCTTGCCCCAAACGAAATTTAAACAGGAGGATAAAATGACCAAGATTCTGGAAAAGATGGCTGAAGCGTTGGTGAAAGTTGGCGAAAACGTCAGCGGCGCCCACTACATGATCAGCAAGAAATAACCGGGCAGCCGTAAAGACTACCCAATGTGCAGTTTGCAGCCGGCCAGACGTTCGCCGGCGGACAGGGGAAGAAACTTTCTTCCGCCTGTCTAAAACGGCCAAGCGGACCATAAAGTAAAACTTTATGGTTTTTTTATGTCCTTTTTTCCCCAATAAAAAACGCCCGCCAAGTTTCCCCGGCGGACGTTTAACCACAAAACAAGCTATAAAGGTTTCTTACACAGCAAGTTGCTGCCTGTTCCGGAGCAGGAAGTGTAACCCATACTTTTGCACAAGTCCCCCCCGGTTACCGTAGTAGAACCGCAAGTTTCCGTCTGGGCGCCCAAGAATTCCGGGAAGTAATACAAGAAATAATCTTTGGCCTTGTTTCCCTGTACGCGGGTTACTTTGATGCGGTTTTTTTGAACTTCCACCTCAAAATATTTGGTGCGGAAGCAATAGTCTTTTTGTGTGGACACCGTACACGTGCGGTCATTGGCAAAGCCAACATCCAAATAAGCCGCTTTGGGCATGGTATCGGCGTACGGCGTATCCAAATTGTCAAAATAATAGCGGGACACGGCCTCCGCTACCGTGGCCCCGGCCACCTGCCCTTCGGCAAAGTGGCTGCGTTCCACGGCTTTTTTGTACGAGCCAAAACCAATGCCCGCCAAAATGGCTATAATGATGACGACCGCCATTAGTTCGGTAAGCGTAAAACCGGCGCTGAATTTTTTATGCATAAAAACCTCGTTGTAGAATGGAATACTATATTTATTATAGCCTTTTTTCCTCGCGTTGCAAGCAATTTTTAGCCGGCGTTTTGTATTGAAAAAACTTCCAAAAACCGATATACTGTACAAAGAAAAGGAGAATTGTATGAACTATACCAAATCCGGTTTTACGTTGATTGAACTGCTGGCCGTAGTGATGATTATTGCCATTTTGACGTCCATCGCCGTGCCACAATACCGCCGCTCGGTACAGCGGGCGGAATCTATGGAAGCACTGACTAACCTGCGCACGATTTTTGATTCGGCCAAACGCTACCGCGCGGCCAATTCCGAAGTGCCCTTAAAATTAAACGGGTTGGACGTATCGTTTTTTGACGCGGACACCCCGGGCAATTCGTCTTTCAACATCGGTAAATTCCATTATACATTTACTAGCCTCGGCATTTCCGCCTGCCGTATCAGCGCCGGGAGCTACTCCAACACTTACTGTTTTACCATGTACTATAGCTACTATTCCGGCTCTACCAAATATAAAGACCTGCTGACCTGCACCAGCTCTACCGCCAAATACAGCTGGCTGTGCGAGGCGCTCAGCTCTTCCAAGCTGGGCAGTCTGTAT
>CALUZE010000090.1 GCA_944325235.1 uncultured Elusimicrobiales bacterium
GTGCGGCACAAAGCCAAAGGGGCGCTGAAAACCGATACGGTCCTTTTTGAAATTTCCC
This sequence comes from uncultured Elusimicrobiales bacterium, assembly GCA_944325235.1. Lineage (GTDB taxonomy): Bacteria > Elusimicrobiota > Elusimicrobia > Elusimicrobiales > Elusimicrobiaceae > Avelusimicrobium. The sequence goes on from CALUZE010000090.1 coordinate 59, forward strand.
TTCCGGACGCGGCCGAAAAAGCCCAAGGCCAAGGTGCCTTTGTGGAATCGGCCCCGTTTACGGTGTTAAACCCCAACGGACTGCACGCGCGCCCGGCGGGCGTATTGGCCAAATTGGCCATGCAATATCCGTATGCCGTGCAGCTTACCAAAAACGGCGTTTCGGTCAATGCCAAAAGTGTCGTATCCATTATGGCGCTGGCGCTGGCATACCGCGACACGGTCACCGTGCGCGCCGAAGGGCCGCAAAAACAAGCGGAAGCTTTTTTGGCGAAAGTGGAAGAAGCCTTTAAAGCCGGTTTCGGCGAAAAAGACGTCGTTTCCGCGGCTAAAATTTTGCCGGCCGCCGCTCAGCCGGAACAATCGGGCGCCTTAACGGCCTGCCCGGGGCTGGCCTGCGGACCGGCGTTTTTATATAAGCCCTCCGACATTACGGTAACAGAAACCGCCGCCAACCCCAAGGCCGAAAAGAAACGCCTGGACGATACGCTGCAAGCCGTCGTTTTGGAAACCGAGCTGAAAATAGCCAATGCCAAAAATGCCGAACTGCAAGCCATTTTAAACGCCCACCTGCGTATCTTGCAGGACCCGCTTTTGCTGCAAACCGCCCAGGAATCCGTAGCCAAAGGCAAATCGGCCGCGTATGCACTGGGGCTAGCCTTGCAGGCGGGCATCGGGCTGTTGCAAAAAACCCGTAATTCGTTTTTGATGGAACGCGCCGCCGATTTGAAAGACTTGCGCCGCACGTTACTGTTGCGCCTGGGCGCCACGGCCGCGCCCGCCCCGCAGCCGCCGCAAGGCTGCATTTGGATAGCGGAAGATTTACTCCCGTCCGAAGCGGCCGCGCTGGAAGGCCGCGCCGCCGGAGTGTTGCTGGCATACGGGTCCCCCACGTCCCACGCGTGCATTTTGCTGCGCAATATGAGTTTGCCGTGCGTGGTGCGCGCCGGGAAAGAAGTGTTGGATATCGCCGAAGGCGAAACGGTATGCCTGGACGCTACCCGCGCCCGTTTTGTGGTCACTCCGACCGACGCCGAATTGGAAGCGTTTTTGTCGGAGCAGGAAAAAACGCTCCGCGAACAAAAACAAAACCAGGCCCAAGCCCAAACCCATGCCCGCACGCAAGACGGCGTGGAAATTTTGGTGGAAGGCAACGTGTCCACCGCCAAAGAAGCCGCTCTGGCCGTTGCCAACGGGGCGGACGGATTAGGGCTGGTGCGAACCGAATTTTTATTTCACAACCGCCCGCAAGCCCCGTCCGAGGACGAACAGCAAGCCGCCTATCAGGCCATTGTGGACGCGGCGGACGGGCGCCCCGTCACGCTGCGCACGCTGGACGCCGGGGGCGACAAGCCGCTGCCGTTTTTGCATATTCCCGCCGAAGCCAACCCAATTGTCGGCATACGCGGGATACGGGCCTTTAAAAATAACGAAGCCTTTTTCCGCGCCCAGCTGCGTGCTATGCTGCGTGTGCGGCACGCGGGAAACCTGCGCATTATGCTGCCGATGGTAGCATTGGCGGAAGAAGTGGATTTTTTCCAAAATATCCTGCGCCAGGAACAGCAATCCCTGGGCCTGCCCAACGCCACGCCGCTGGGGATTATGGTGGAAGTGCCTTCCGCCGCGCTTATCAGCGGGCAAATGGCACAGCGGGCGGATTTCTTTTCCATCGGCACCAACGATTTAACCCAATACACCCTGGCCATTGACCGCGGACACCCGGAACTATCCGCCTGTTCGGACCATCTGCACCCGGCCGTTTTGAAACTGATTGAACTTACCTGTTTGGGCGCGGCCCAACACCATAAACCGGTGGCCGTGTGCGGGGCGATGGCGGGCGATGTGGCCGCCGTGCCGTTTTTAATCGGTTTGGGCGTGCGCGAGCTGGCCGTAGGGGCGGGCGCCGTGGCCGAAATCAAGGCGTTAATCCGCACGCTGGACACGCAGCACTGTGCAGAACTGGCCCAACAGGCGTTGGCCTTGGCCACCGCGCCGCAAGTGCGGGCACTGGCACAAACCATTTTAAAAAAATAGCCCGTACGGGCGCGCCGGGCCACAGGCACGGCAAGGGGCGAATATGCGTCTAGTCGTTACAAAAATGAACTTAGGGCTGTGGGCGGCGGCGTATGTAAAGGAAAAAATAAACGCCTTTCACCCCACGCCGGAAAAACCGTTTGTGCTGGGTCTTCCCACCGGCGGAACCGTGGTGGATTTGTACGCCAACCTGCGGCTGTTTTACAAAGAAGGCACACTGAGTTTTAAAAATGTGGTCACGTTCAATATGGATGAATACGTCGGCCTGCCCAAAGACCACCCGCAAAGCTACCACAGCTATATGAAGCAGCATTTGTTTAACGAAGTGGACATCCGCCCCGCCAACTGCCACCTGCTAAACACCCAAGCGCCCGACCTGATTCAGGAATGCGCCCGTTACGAAGAAGCCATCCGCCGTGTGGGCGGCATTACCCTCTTTTTGGGCGGCGTAGGCAAAAACGGGCACATCGCGTTTAACGAACCCGGCTCCGCGCTGGACAGCCGCACCCGCCCGGTGGATTTAACGCCCAACACCATTCAAGCCAATTCACGTTTCTTTTTAAACGACGAAAGCCGCGTCCCCACGCGGGCGTTGTCGGTAGGCATCGGCACGATTTTGGACGCGCAGGAACTGCTCTTTTTGGCTTCCGGCCCCGCCAAGGCGGCCGCTGTGGCCCGCCTGACGCGCCCGGGTGTAACAACGGATTGCCCGCTGACGGCTTTAAAACTGCATCCGCACGCCACCCTGCTGGTGGACCCGGCGGCCTGCGCCGAACTGACAGGCACGCCCAAAGAACGGCTGGACGCCCTGATGCAGGCGGCCCCCTACGCCGAACACTGGACCTTGGAGTGGACGGAAAAATGATTACCGAATTTTTGCTTACTCCCGTTTGCGCCGTTACCGCGCAGGACACCCTGCCCAATGCCACTCTGTGGATAAAGGACGGGCGCATCGCCGGCTGTTTTGCCGAAGGCGCGGTTCCGCCCGACACAAACCACCTGCCCCGCGTGGACGGGAAAGGCTGCTTTGCCGTGCCCGGATTTGTAGATTTGCACATCCACGGATACGGCGGTTTCGGCCCCGAACTGGCCGACCCGCAGGCATTGCTCAATATGTCGGCCGCCCTGCTGCAAAACGGCGTAACGGCCTTCTGCCCGACGCTCTACTGCGCCAAACCCGCCGAAATGGAAACCTTGCTTAAAAAGCTGGTCCCTGCCGTCGGCAAAGAAACCGGCGCAAAAATTTTAGGATTTCATTTGGAAGGGCCTTTCATTTCACCCCAAAAGCCGGGCGTGATGAAACCGCAGGACATTGCCCCCGCGGACCTGCCCGCCTTCACCCGCCTGTACGACGCGGCCGAAGGCCATTTGGCGGCCGTCACGCTGGCGCCGGAACTGCCGGGCATAGAGCCCGTCATTACGTTTGCCAAGCAGCACGGCATCCGCGTGCAGGCCGGGCACACCAACGCCACCTACGACGAATTTTTATTAGGCGCCGCGCGCGGCGTCACGCACGTAACGCATTTGTTTAACGCGATGCGCCCGTTTAACCACCGCGAACCCGGTGCCGCCGGTGCCGCTTTGATGCACCCGGGCATTTCGTGCGAAATCATCGCCGACGGCGTACACGTCCACCCGGACGTGGTGGCCTTTTTGCGCACGGTAAAACCCGTGGAAAACATCGTGGCGGTGACCGACGCCCTGCTGCCCACCCAGCAAGCGCAGGGGCCGTTTATCGCCAACGGGGAAGAAGTGATTTTTGACGGCGGTGTGTGGAAACGCAAAACGGACCGCGTGATCGCCGGCTCGGCCCTGACGATGGCCCGCGCTTTTAAAAATTTGGTGGAGGACGGATTTACCCTGCCGCAAGCCGTGCAGGCCACCAGCACCAATGCGTCGCGCCTGTCCGGCCGCCCGCACGAAGGCCGCCTTGAAACGGGCGCCCGCGCGGACCTCGTGCTGTTAAACACGCATTTTGAGCCGGTGCAAGTTTTCTTAAACGGAACGCTCATAAGAAAGGATTTCCTTTCTTAATTTCTTTTACCGGCACTCTTTGTATTTAAGGATACAATAAAATATCAAAACTCCCGTCTTGTGACGGGGGTTTTACACATAAAGTGTTGCCGACCTCAGGCATCCGCGGGTTACGGCATATGATAGCTGCGCACCCCGGAACCTATTGCGTCTGGGGAAGCCCGGAACAGTTTTTCACAATAATCCCCCGGATTTTTTGTAAACACCACGCCATTTCCGGTTCTTTCCAAACAGAGAATAACACCATTGTCTATTCCATACACATTGGCAACCAAATAACCGAACCCGCCCCCTTTATAGGGTCCTTTCAGGCGGCCCATATAGAGGGTTGTTGTATCGTGTGCAAGCAACAGCTGCAAAGACCATTCTCCATTAGACCGTACCTCCGGTGCAGAGGCATTCCATCTTTCTCTTCCGGTCCAACCTTTCATATCTATATCCAACTGATCAAACGACGAGGGATAAACTCCATTAGCCAAATAATAAGCTTGATACGCCTGCATAAAAGAATGTAACACGGAAAGCGCTTGCGCACCACGGGATTTTTCCACCGCCTTTTCATACTGAGGCAACGCTACCGCCGCCAGGATACCAATAATTAAAACCACTACTAACAGCTCTATTAGCGTAAATCCGGCATTTTTCTCAGCCGGGAGAGATTTTTGATAAATTTTCGCCATAGCCAAAATTTATCAAAAAAAAAAAACGAGTCAAGGGGCGCTGTCCCTCCCCTCCCTTTTTCCGCCAGCATGATTATCACGCTTTCCACACTGCCGCGCTGTTTCAAAAGGTAGCCATTCCCAGTTTTTCCGCGGTTGCGGTTATGGGCAGCGCTGTTTTGCCGCAGCCATGATTGTTTATCCGCCCTTTTTGCCCCGTCTATAAAAGCCCTCTAAGCGGATTAGAAATTTTATGTTTGAGTGCGGAAAACCGCGCAAGTCATACAATTCCCCGATTAGAAGTAATTTTTGTGCACCTTGAGGCCAGCGCCTGGCCGCCCTTTTGGGAGTACTTTTGGGTGCTTCCAAAAGTACAAATAAAAAAGCCCCAGGCGGGGGCTTATATAATTGACAACCCGTTCTCCGTTTAGCGGCTTTTCAGCTTGGCGCACAGCTCCGCCAGGCCGGAAGAAATATCTTCCTTCTGCACAATCACGCCTTCCGGCACCGTCAAATTAACGGGGGCAAAGTTCCATATCGCCTTTATCCCGGCCGCTACCAGCGTGTCCGTAATGCCTTGCGCCGCCGCGGCAGGGACGGTTAAAATCGCAATTTTTAAGTTCTGTTTTTCAATCACGCGTGCCAGCTGGGCCGTGTGGTACACCTGCACGCCGTGGATTTCGCTCCCCACTTTTTCGGGGTGCGTGTCAAAC
>CALUZE010000091.1 GCA_944325235.1 uncultured Elusimicrobiales bacterium
CGGAGGCCAAAAATGCCGACTAAAAACATTGAAAAAATCGCCAAAGATTACAACGACGCTTACAAAAAAATCACCGGCCGCGTGGTCATCTGCGGCGGAACGGGCTGCATTGCCGGCGGTTCCTTAAAAGTGTACGAAGCGTTCCAACAGGAAATGGAAAAACGCAAAATCGGCTTTTGCCTGCAAATCACCAAAGACTGCCACGAAAACTATTTAAGCCTTTCCGGCTGCCGCGGTTTTTGCGCCATGGGCCCGCTGGTGAGCGTGGGCGACATTTTTTACACTAAAGTCAAACCCGAAGACGTACCGGAAATTGTGGAAAAAACCTTGATGAAAGGCGAAGTGATTGACCGCCTGCTCTACCACAACCCGGCCAATAATCAAAAAGCCAAAACGCTGGCCGATATTCCCTTTTACGCCAAGCAGGAGCGCATTTTGCTGCACGACTGCGGCCGCATCAACCCCGAGGACATCAACGAATACATTGCCCACGGCGGTTATGCCCAGGCCAAGCGCGCCTATACGGAAATGACGGACGAAGAAGTCTGTAAAGAGATGATTACCTCCGGCCTGCGCGGGCGCGGCGGCGGCGGTTTCCCCACCGGCAAAAAGTGGGATTTAACCCGCGTGGAACCGGGTGCCAAAAAATACGTGATCTGCAACGCCGACGAAGGCGACCCCGGCGCGTTTATGGACCGCAGCGTAATGGAAGGCAACCCCAACGCCGTGCTGGAAGGAATGATGATTGCCGCGCGCGCCATCGGCGCCGACGAAGGCTACATCTACGTGCGTATGGAATACCCGCTGGCCATTCAGCGCGTGCGCACGGCCATCAAACAAGCCGAAGAGCTGGGTATCTTGGGCGAAAACGTTTTTGGCTCCGGCCTCAATTTTAAAATTAACGTAATGGAAGGCGCGGGCGCGTTTGTGTGCGGCGAAGAAACCGCTTTAATCGCGTCCGTGGAAGGCAAACGCGGTATGCCGCGTATCAAACCGCCTTACCCCAGCCAGAGCGGGTTGTTCGGCAAGCCGACGGTGATTAACAACGTGGAAACGTTGGCCACCGTTCCCAAGATTATGGAAATGGGCGCGGAAGAATTCCGCAAAATCGGCACCCTGGGCAGCCCGGGCACCAAAACGTTTGCCGTTACGGGACACATTGCCAACACCGGCCTGGTGGAAGTGCCGATGGGCACGACCCTGCGCCAAGTGATTGACGACGTGGCCGGCGGCACCACCAACGACGACGGCACCGTGAATAAATCGGCCTTTAAGGCCGCCCAAATCGGCGGGCCTTCGGGCGGGTGTTTAACGCGGGAACATTTGGATATCCCGCTGGATTTTGATTCGCTTAAATCCGTGGGCGCCATGGTCGGTTCCGGCGGGCTCGTGGTGATGAACAACAAAACGTGTATGGTCAACGTGGCCCGGTTCTTTTTGGAATTTACCCAGCGCGAATCGTGCGGCAAATGCGTTCCCTGCCGCGAAGGGACCGAGCAAATGCTTACGATGTTAAACGACATTGTAGAAGGGCGCGCTACGCTCAAAACCTTGGAAAACCTGGAAGACTTGGCCAAAGCCGTGCAAAAGGCTTCGCTGTGCGCGTTGGGCAAAACGGCGCCGAACCCGGTGCTGTCCACCCTCAAGCACTTCCGCGAGGAATACCTGGCCCACGTGGTGGACAAATGCTGCCCCGCCGGCGTGTGCAAAGCGTTGGCCCGGTTTGAAATTGTGCCCAGCAAGTGCAAAGGCTGCGGCATGTGCAAACGCGCCTGCCCCGTGGGTGCCATCAGCGGCGACGTGGGCAAACCGCATCACATTGACCCCAAAAAATGTATCAAGTGCGGCGGGTGCAAGAGCACCTGTAAATTCGGAGCCGTGGTAACGGGAGCGTAATTATGGAAAAAGAACAATTTGTCACCATTGAAGGAAAAAGAGTACCGATTGAAGGCGAAAAAAACCTGTTGGAGTTAATCCGCAAGGCGCATTTTAACATCATGACGTTCTGCTACCACCCCGAGCTGGCCGCCTACGGCGCGTGCCGCTTGTGCCTGGTGGAAGTGGAAAGAATGGGCATTGTGGCTTCGTGCACCGTTAAACCCAAAGACGGGATGAAAGTGCACGTCAACACGGACGAAATCCGCCACTTGCGCCGCATCAACCTGGAGCTGTTGCTCTCGTCTGGCAACCACGACTGCACCCTGTGCAGCAAATCCAACAACTGCAAACTCCAAAAGCTGGCCAAGGATATGGACGTGACGGAAATCCGCTTTAAATCCAAAAAGCTGGACAGCCACAAGGACGCCACTTCCCCGGCTTTGGTGCGCGACCACAGCAAATGCATTTTGTGCGGCAACTGTGTGCGCATCTGCAACGAAGTGCAGGGCATCGGAGCGATTGATTTTGCGTTCCGCGGGTTCCGCTCCAAAATCGCCACAGCCTTTAACAAAGAGCTCGGCCAAAGCCACGAATGTGTGTCCTGCGGGCAGTGCGCCCGCGTGTGCCCGACGGGCGCTTTGATGCCGAACTCGTCGGAAATTGAGGACGTCTTTAAAGCTATTAACGACCCCAAAAAGAAAGTTGCCGTGCACATCGCGCCCGCCGTGCGCGTGGGCCTGGGCGAAATGTTCGGCCTGCCGCAAGGGCAGAACGTGGACGGCAAAATCGCCACCGCGTTGCGTATGCTGGGGTTTGACTATGTGTACGACACGGCTTTCGCGGCGGATTTGACGATTGTGGAAGAAGCCACCGAATTTTTGGAACGCTTTAAAAAAGGCGTCAACTTGCCGCAGTTCACCAGCTGCTGCCCGGCGTGGATTAACTATGTGGAAAAATTCGCCCCCGAATTTATCCCCAACTTGTCCACCGCGCGCTCGCCTATGCAAATGATGGGCCCCATTCTGAAGGCCGATTACGAAGACAAAGGCGGCAAACGCGAGGATTTGGTGGTCGTGGCCGTTATGCCGTGCTCGGCTAAAAAAACCGAAGCCAAACGCGACGAGTTCTACGTCAACGATAACCCGGATACGGACTATGTGGTCACCACCGTGGGCCTGGCCCGTATGATTAAGGAAGCCGGCATCGATTTTGTGAACCTGGAAAACGAATGGTTTGATATGCCCTTTGGCACCAAAACGGGTGCGGGCGTCATCTTTGGCGCGTCCGGCGGCGTGATGGAAGCGGCCTTGCGCTATGCGCTGGCCGAGCTGGACCCGGCCAATGCCCGCAGCGTCAAGTTTTCCAGCCTGCGCGAAGGGACCGTGTTTAAAGAAAAAACCGTGGAAATCGGCGACGTCAAAATCCGCACCGCGGTTGTCAGCGGGCTCAAAAACGCGCGCAAACTGCTTGATGATATCAAAGCCGGCAAGGACCATTACGACTTTATTGAAGTAATGTCCTGCCAAGGCGGCTGCGTGGCCGGCGCGGGTCAACCGCAATTTGACGGCTGGGCCCCGCGGCGCAAACGTGCCGAAGGCTTGTACCAGGAAGATACGGAACTGGCCTACAAGTCGCAGGATAACAGCGGTGTGCAGGCCCTGTACGGACGGATTTTGGATAAAGTCGGCGGTCCGTTGGCACACAAACTGCTGCATACGCACTATTACGACCGCAAGGACCGCACCGGCCAGCAAAAATAAGGCAGGTCGGCGGAAATTTGCAAACGGGGCGAACGATTGCCGTTCGCCCCGTTTCGTATCTATTTTAGATACGGCAATTTAGCTACAATATATATATGCTGAACTGGAAAGGCTTTTTATATGCGGTCATTACGTCCGCCACATTCGGGTTAATTCCTTTATTCACCCTGCCGCTTTTGCGGGCCGGTATGCAGGTGCCGTCCATTTTGTTTTACCGGTTTTTTATTGCGGTGCTGATGTTGGGCGTTTGCGCGTTTTTTACGCGGCGTTCCCTGCGGGTCAGCGCCAAAGAGCTGGGTGTATTGGGTGCGTTGAGCCTGCTGTATATCGGTTCGGCGGTTTTCCTGTTTTGGTCCTACCGGTATTTGGCCAGCGGCATTGCCACCACGATGATGTTCCTGTACCCGGTGTTTGTGGCGTTGATTATGATTTACGTGTTTAAGGAAAAAAATTCCGTCTGGACGATGGCCGCCATCGTGCTGGCCATTGCAGGGGTGGCGATGCTTTCCTGGAACGGGCACGAAGGGGGCGTGAGTTTTACGGGGATTTTGCTGGCGGTGTTATCCGGCCTTTCGTACGGAATCTACATTATTGCGGTAAACAAATCGTCCGTACGGGACATGCCGGCCGACAAGCTGACGTTTTACGTGTTTGCGTTTACGGCCGTTTGTATGTTGGCGGGGGCACATTTTAAAGGCGGGCTGCAAGATGCGCCGGATTGGAAAAGCGACTTAAATTTAACGCTGCTGGCGCTTATCCCGACGGTGGTTTCCAACTTAACGTTGGTGCAGGCCATCAAACTCATCGGGTCTACATTCTCGTCTGTCTTGGGGGCGATGGAACCGCTGACGGCGATGACGGTGGGGGTACTCGTGTTCCACGAGCCGTTCACCCGCTCCACGGCGTGGGGCGTGGCGCTGATTATTCTGGCGGTTACGCTGGTGGTGATGGCCCCCGCGCTGGAAAAAGGCTACCGCACCGGCAAATTTTTATACATCACCAAGGTCAAGGGCATTCACCCCAACATCATGCCATATCACTGACGGATTTTTGCTACAATATAAAAAATTACGATAAAGGAGAAAATATGTTTGTCGGACAACGCGGTTCCATTCACACGATTGTCTTAATTTTAGTAGTGCTGGTAGGTTTCGGGGCGGCTTTGGGCTGGCCTCAATACAAAAAATACCAAACCATTCGCGTGGCCAAACACGCCTTGGAGCTGGGCAAAGAAATCGCCTTCGCCGAAGCCACCTACAAAACGAAGTACGGCGCTTACACGCCCGATTTTACGCAGCTTAACATCACGCTGCCGTGCCCGGTGGAAAAAAGCGAGGGCCAAACGGAAATGGTTTGCCCCCATTACGTATACCGCCTGGAGGAAGGCAATATCCTGCGTGCAAAACACGTCAATTTGCCCAAATGGTTTGATTTAAATTTGGATGAAGGTTCGGTAGATTGTTCACACGAAGAAGACTCCATCGCCGGCAGCCACATTTGCGGGCGGGTGGACGTATCGGACCTCGTGGAAAAATAACCGGGAGGTTGTATGAAAAAACTTTTACTTGCCGTTTGTTTGCTGCCGCTGGCTTTTGCGTGCGCACCGCACGTGGAGCGGGTGGAAACGAATTTGATTAAAGACGTTTCCGGCGGCTGGAATGATACGGACGCTCAAATGGTAGCGCAGGAAATGATTACCGACTGTCTGCAAAGCGGTTGGTATACCCGCTTTTTAACCCGCTACGGCA
>CALUZE010000092.1 GCA_944325235.1 uncultured Elusimicrobiales bacterium
ATTTTCATACAAGCTCCATATACCGGCGTAATTTTTTTTTTTTTTTTTGTAACAGCGTGCCGACGTTGGTTTCGGTCAGTTTGGTAACGGCGGCGATTTGGCGGTTGTTCAGGCCCGAGTAAAACTTGAGCGAAATTAAATCCCGTTCTTTATCGGATAACCGCCCCAGTGCGCGCAGCAAACCCGCGCGGAAGGCATTTTCTTCCAGTTTTTCCAGGGGCGTCGGGTCCGCACTGGCGAGGAATTCGTCCTCCGTGTCCGGCAGGGAAAAAATATGTTTCACCCAAAACAGCCGCCCGTACATGTTGGTTTCGTTGCGGGCAATGCCAAACAGCCACTGCCCAAACACGCCTTTGGTTTCGTCAAACGAAGCGAAATGTTCGTAGCATTTTTTCCATACGCTGGCGCAGATGTCTTCGGCTGCGGCGGCGTTGCGCACACGCGCAAACACGTAGGCGTAAACGGATTTAAAATGCGTTTGGTACAGTTCTTCAAATGACGTCATTCTACTTATATTATGCGGCCGGGGGAAAAGTATCACACGTATTTATTGTAGCTTTTATGCGGGATAAAAAATACTCCCCGGGGGAACCCGGGGAGCGGTTGATTAGGGCAAAGCATTCAGCCACGTGTTTATTTTGCTGTCTACGGCTGAGTCATATTTCGGCGGGAGATTGTTGAACGAGGCTCCTTGTAACAATTGCGCATTTTGGGCGCGGGCGGAAAAATCTTTAAAGAAGGTGCCGTAGTTGCTGCCCTGGGTGGAAAACGGAACCACTTTTTTGCCTTTAAAATCCATCTCCTGCAAAAATTGCAACACGGGCGTGGCCGCCGTGTACCACCACACGGGCGAGCCGACAAACACCACGTCATAGCCGGACACGTCCGGCAGCGGGTGCTGCAGGGCCGGATATTTTTGCGTGGAGAGCTGGCGTTTGAGCGTTAAATAAATCCACGGCGCTTTGGAAAGGGGTTCCTGCGTTTGCAGGCGGAACACATCGGCGCCGGTGCGCTGGGCAATGCGTTGGGCGATGTCCTGCGTGTGGCCCGTCCAGGAATAATAAATGACGAGCACCTTGCCCAAGTTACCCGTGTAGGCCACGGGCTGCGCTTGGAAGGGGGCCATTTCGGCCTGGTTGCGCTGGGCGACCCGCCACAGGTGCCAGCCGCCTATCGCGCCGCCGATAACGGCGGCCGCTAAAACAAGAATCAAAATGGTTTTAAACATATTTTCTCCTATTTGGAAACCGGTTTGGGAGCCGGTTTAAAAGTCGTCCACTTCACCAGCTGATACACCACAAATGCCGTGCCCAGCAAGATGGCCGCGTAGTCGGCCAGCAACAGCCAGCCGTTCGTCCCGCGCCCTACGTGCAGCGATTGCATCAGCATTTTGTCTGCCAGGTCCAGCCGAATAAACGCATACAGCCCGTACAGGGTAATCAGCAGTCCGCACGCGTACGAAATTCCTTTGGCCCACGGTTTTCCTTGCGGGAAAAAGAGTTTTATCAGCCCGCCGTTTAACCCCAGATGAATGCCCATTAACAGCAAGCTCCAGCAAGCAAAAAACGGATGCAGCCGCCGCGCGGAAAAGGAACCGTCCAACTGCAAAAACGTAAACACGTGGCGCGAAAGCATAATTCCGCTGATAATCATCCCGGCCATAGAAATCAAAAGCAGCAAATTGACGGCCGTTAAAATCCCGCGGAAGGGGGTGTATTTCCCGGCGAACAAATGCCGGTACCAACCCCAATTCAGCCCGTTGTGCACCAAAATGCACACCGCCAGCGCCGTACCCAACACTTCGTGCGGCATATTGCGCAGCAGCGGGTAATCCAGGCAGATTAAAAAGAGGACGGTCATCAGCGCGTCCACACTTAATTTAATGTATAGTTTTGGCGCCATAACCGTCCTCCTTTTTTATTTATTATAGCGTTTATTGGGCCAGGTTGTTTAGCCAGCCGGCCAGTTCAGCCGCGTCCGCCCCGCCGGAGCGGCCCGGAAAAGTGGCCGCCTGCAAAAAATGCGCTTGGGGCAGTTGGGCGTGCATATCGCTTTCGCAGCGCTGCATTCCGCCGCCGCCGTGTGTAAAAAACGGCACCAACTGCTTGCCGGAAAAGTCGTACTGCGCCAAGAACGACTTTACCGCCGGCGCATACGTGCCCCACCAGTTGGGCGAGCCGATAAACACCACATCGTATTGCGCCATATCGGGCACGGTGGTTTTTAATTCCGGCAGTACCCCGTTTTGGATTTCTTGCTGCGCCTGTTCCACCAGGCGGTTGTAAGCGCTCGGGTAAGCTTGCACGGCTTCTATGCGGAATAATTGCCCGCCGGTGGCCCGGGCAATTTGCTGGGCCACGGCTTGCGTGTTGCCGGAGTGAGAATAATACGCCACCAACACTTTTTTGCCGGCAAACAGCTGGGCGTCCGTCGGGGAGCTGCCTCCGGCGTCCGCCGGCGGATTGCTGCATGCGGCCGCCGTCAACAGCAGGCCGGAGCCGATGAGTTTGGTCAGTTTGTTCATGGGGTCCTCGGTTGGTTTAAATTATTTGTATTGTTCGTCGGTCACCGGGTCCAGCCAATCGGTTTTTCCGTTTTGGTGGGCGTTGGTTTCCAGCGAGATGTGCACGAACCAGCTGTCCGGCGCGGCGCCGTGCCAGTGAATGACGCCGGGCGCAATGCGGACGATGTCGCCTTTGTGCAGGATTTGAATGTCTTTGCCCTTTTCCTGGTAGCGGCCTTCCCCGGCCAGCACCAGCAGGATTTGCCCCCCGTCGTGCTTATGCCAGTTGGTGCGCGCGCCCGGTTCAAAAGTGACGTTGCCGATGGGGGCGTTGAAAACGTCGTCTTTGGGGCTGAGCATATTTAAATAGGTCTGTCCCGTAAAAAACTGGCCGTAGGGGTTGGGTTCCCCTTGGGCAAAAATCGTATCAATCGGTGCTTTTTTCATAGAATTCTCCTTGTTCGGTTTGGCGGACATTGCAGCGGTGAGCAAGACGGCCGCCATACAAAAAATAAGCCATTTGGCGTGTTTCATATTTCCTCCTTACTCCCGGGAGGCTACCACTTGCTGCAGGGATTTAAGCCCCAGCCGGGCGGTTTTGCGGCCGACGGCTTGCTTGACCACGGCCAAAATGCCCTCTATCTTGGCGGGCGTAACGCCCACGTTCATCGCCATTGCCATATGGGCTTGCAGCTGCGGGGCCACATTGCCCAAAGCGGCCAAGGCGGCCACGGTGGCGGTTTCGCGCTGGTCGTACGTCAGCACGCCGCGCGCAAAAATGTCGGCAAACAAATGCTCCTTTAAGAACGTATCCGTCCCCTGGATAAACACGGGCGGATGGCTGGGCAGTTCGCCTGCCACCAGCACTTCCAAATTCTTTTTGCCCAGTTCGTAGCGGTCCGTCCCGGCGGGGATGGGTTGTACTTCGGGGCCGGTTAAGTCGCCTTTTTGGGCGGCTTGGCGGCTGCTGACGACTTGTTCCAACACGCCGGAAGCGTTTAAACAACGCGGAAACCCAACGTAAGCATACAGCTGCAGGACGACTTCCTTCAGCTCGTTTACGCTAAGCCCGCTGTTTAAGGCGCGGTCAAAAGCGGGGTGCAATTTTTTTAAATCGCCCACGGCGGCCAAGGCGGCCGTTTCAGCGATGGACGCTTCCTTGGGGGAAAGCGCTTTCCGGGCGGATTTCCAGTCGTAGGCGTGCAGGCAGCTGCTGCCCAGCAAACTGGCCGCCAGTAACCCTGTGATGTGTTTGTGTGTAAGCGGCATACAAACCTCCTTTTAAAAAAAGTATACAAGCTGGAGTTTACTCCAAGTCAAGCCCCAAGGGACAAAAAAGGCGCACCCGAGGTGCGCCCAAACAAAGCAACCTTTGCTAGCAGTGTTTGCCGGCCTGGTAGGCTTCTTCGTACGCGGGCGTATTTTTAATTTCGCCTTTTTGCCAGGCGCCGGTGCCGTAGATGATGGCTTTTTCGTGCGCGTTTTCCAGGCAGTCTTGGGTAAATCCGCGCAGGGCTTCCACGGTGCGGGCCAGATTTTTCTTTTGCGTGTCGGCCGAGGTGAGGATAAAATAGAAGTCCTTATCAGCAATTTCCGTATAGCGCGGGACGGTGCGGTCAATGAAGGTTTTCAGTTGGCCGTCCATGGAGTAGAAATACACCGGCGTGGCCAGCACAATAACGTCCGCCGCCACCAGTTTGTCCAGCAGGGGGGCCATATCGTCCTTTTGCACGCAGCGGTGCGTTTCGTTGCACACGCCGCAGCCCGTGCAATAATTAATTTTATGTTCACGCAGGGAAATTTTTTCCACCGCGTGGCCGGCTTCCTGCGCGCCTTTGGCAAATTGGTCGCACAGCAAGTCCGAATTGCCGCCCTTGCGGGGGCTGGAAGAAATAATCAATACTTTTTTAGTCATAGCAAAGCCTCATTTAAGTAATTTTTTTTCGCACGCGACGATTTTTTCGTCATAAACGGAAATTTTATAATTCAGCCGTTTCAGCGTTTTTTGCATTTGTTCAATGCGTTCCTTCAGGCGGTCGCGTTCGGCCACCAGCAGGTTTTTGCGTTTTTGCAGGGTGCGGTTTCCCTTGGCATACAGCGCAATGTATTGCGTCAGTACGTCAATGGAAAGGCCCGCCTCGCGCATACATTTGATAAATTCCACCCAGCCGCAGTCTTCGGGCGTGTAATCGCGGATGCCGTTTTCCTTGCGGTGCACGGGCGGAATGAGCCCGGCTTTTTCGTAATAACGCAGTGTATCCGGCGAAAGGCCGTACTTTTCGCTCACTTCCGATATGGTCATAAACTCCTCCGTGGTTATATTGTAATACTTGGAGTCAGCTCCAGGTCAAGCGAATTTTTGGGCAAAAAAAGAGCTCCCGTCTGGGAGCTCGGTATAAGTGTGGTTGAAAATACGTTTAGCAGGCGGAGCTGGCGGCGCTGTCGGAAACGGATTCTTTCCAGCGGACGGCCAACACGCCGCAAACGGTGGAGGCAATGGCGCTGATGACAAACGTAATCCCGGTAGAAATCAGGATGTTGCCCATCCCAACGAGCGGGGACACCAGACTGCCGAACAAAAAGCCCGAAGCGCCCAAAAGCGCCGAAGCCGTGCCGGCCTGTTCGCGGGCGGAAGCCATCGCCAGCGTAGTGGCGGAGGTAAACGTGAGCCCGATGGAAAAGAGCAACACGAACAAGACGCTTTCAAACACGATAATGGACGCGTCGCTCGCCAAGGCGGCCAGCACCAGCACGCTGCACACCAACATCCCCGCGCAGCTGGTTAAAATGCAGTTTTCCTGGCGTTTGAACTTGACGGACATGCCCGCCCCGGCAATCATCG
>CALUZE010000093.1 GCA_944325235.1 uncultured Elusimicrobiales bacterium
TTAAAACTGCATCTGTATTTGTTTTTCTCAAATCGCGCAGCACATTTCGTACAGAGTTTGTAAAAGGAACAACGCACTCCTCCAGCCGGTTGAATAACAAATGTTTCCATCCGGCCAGGGGACTGGCACATCTTAAGTATGTTATTAATTTATCTAAATTAGAGGCATTTGTCAAGGCCGTTTCTTGAGAGGGTAGTTTCAGCCGGGCAAAGACCTCCTTGGTGGGGATAACGGTTTTGGGATACACCAGCACCAGCCACGGCAATGGGCCGGGGGCCGGAACGGGGGTTAATTTTTCGCCGATGCCTTCCCCTTTGAGGAAAGTGTCTTCATACATAAAAAGCGGCACGTCCGCCCCCAATTTGGCCGCCGCGGGCAGGAGCTCGGTTTTGTCTTTTTTAAAAATTTCGCACAGGGCCAAAAGCACCCCTGCCGCGTCCGAAGATCCGCCGCCCAGCCCGGCGCCCGTAGGGGTGTGTTTGTCCAGCACCATATCCACGCGGGCCGTTAAGTGGAAATGTTCCAAAAAAATCCGCGCCGCCCGCCAGGCCAGGTTGGTTGGGTCCGCTTTGAGCATAGAACCGATCGGGCCGGTAAGCGTGAGGGAAATTTTTGTTTCGGGCTGCGGCTGGGCGTCCACGGTCAGCGTGTCGCCAATATTAATTTTGGCAAACAGCGTGGCCAGTTCGTGGTAGCCGTTGGGGCGTTTGCCGGTTACTTCCAAAAATAGATTTACTTTAGCGGGGCAAAAGCGGGTAACTTTCATTTTATCTTCCTGTCTGTATTATGCACCAAAGAACCCCAGTGGTATTCTTCTGACGAAAGGAGCTCGCCGTTTTCGGCATAGATGTTGCGTTTTCCTTCCAAAACGCCTTCCGAGTAGAATTCTTCCAGGTGTACTTTGCCGGAAGCAAAGTAGCCAAAGCGGTCCCCGTCCAGGCGGCCGTTGTGGTAATTTTCGCGGTACCACAGTTCCCCGGTCGGGAAATACAGCAGCCGCTCGCCGTTTAATTTGCCGTTTTCAAAGTTAGCTTCGCTTTCTTTTCTGCCGTTGGGGTAGTAGATGATGCGCTTGCCGTTTAAGCGGCCGTGTTTATAGGTTTCTTCCTGGCGCAGGGTGCCGTCCTTTTGGGTGACGGTTCGCTTGCCGTCCAGCTGGGCGTTTTTATAGGTGCACTGCGCATGCAGGGCGCCGTGCTTGAGGGTGGTGAAATATTCGGCCGGCCCCTGCAAAATGCCGTTTACGTATTCTTCTTTGGAAAGCAGGGTGCCGTTGTCGTCGTAGCGCAGCACGGGGCCGTTTAATTTGTTGTCTTTGTAGTGGGCTTCGGTTTTCACGAGGCCGTTTTCTCCGAATTCTTTTACTTCTCCGTCCGGGATTTTCCCCAAAATTTCCAGTGTGACCCCGTTGGAGGATAAGGTTTCCTCGGCCACTTCTTTTCCTTTAATATAAAAAGAGTTGCTGTTTTTGGTGCTCTTTAAAATGGTGCCCGGATAGAGGCGGACGGCTTTTTCCGCCTTGGTTTCCTGCACCGGGTTTTTGGCCAGGTTGCGTTCCGTAATGCTGACCAGGCGCCCGTTTTCGTACTGTTCGCTGTACGTAACGGTGTTGTTGGTGAGGTTTAGGACTTCAAACTTGCCGTGTAATTTGCCGTTTTTTAAATTTTTAATCGTAGCGGAAGATACGTTTAATTCCGTTATTTCTCCGTCCGGCAGCGTTCCCGTGGTGTTGACGATGTTTTGTTCTTTGTCCAAAAATTCTTTTGCCAAGGGAATAGCCCGGTAGTAGGTGCGGCCGGAAGGGGTGGAAATGCAGATAAATTTTTCTTTCATGCCTTGTCTCCTGGTGTTTGAAGTCATTGTACAATACTTTTTGGCGTGTGTGGGGGAAAGTGTGCCCGGCAGGCCCGCCAAACGGGAAAAGGGGCCGCGGGCAGGCTTGACAAGCTGGTTTTTGGATATAGTATACTGAATATATGCAAGATTTCTTATATAAGGGGAGTTAAAAATGAGTGAAGTCATTTTGAATGATGCCAATTTTGAAGCAGAAGTGCTTAAAAGCGAAGGCCCGGTGATGGTAGACTTTTGGGCTACCTGGTGCGGGCCGTGCCGGATGCTGGGCCCGGTGGTGGAAGAACTGGCCGGCGAATATGCGGGCAAAGTGAAAGTCTGCAAATTGAATGTGGACGAAGCGCCCGATACCAGCTCCAAATACCGCATTACGTCCATCCCTACGATTATTTTCTTTAAGAACGGCCAAGTGGCCGGGCAGACCGTGGGGCTGCAGTCCAAAGGGGCGTTGCAGGAAAAATTAAACGCCTTGTTATAAAGGAGTTTTATGAAGAAATTTCTCTTTGCGTTGGCGGTTTGTGCGGCGGTATGGTTGGCCGTTGAGCCGGCGGCGGCCCAAACGGCGCAGTTGCCTAATTTAACCAGCCGGGACTATTCGTCCATGAAAAAAGACGATGTGTACGTGGTGATGTTTACGGCAGCGTATTGCCGGCCGTGTTTGATTGCCGAAAGAGAAATGTTCCCGGCGTTGGTGCAACGTTTTGCGCAGGACGCAAATGTCCATTTTTACGCCCTGGATGTAGAAAAAGACGTCCCTGCCCAAGACGGCAGCTTATTAAAAAATGTGTGGGGCGTAAACGCCTTGCCGACGTTTGTGGTGGTGTATAACGACGCGGTCATGCTGTTTGAACGCGGCTACTCCCCCAAGACGGCTGCCGCGCTGAAGCAGAGCATTATAAATAAAGTCAACGCTTTAAAATAGCTGTTCGCTCCCACCTCTGTCCGGAGGCGGGAGGATATTTCCTTTCCTTTTTCTTTTAGCCTATGACCAGATCAGCACCCCAATTCTTTTTAATTGACGCGCATAATTTTCTGCACCGCAACTATCACGCCCTGCCGAAGCTGTCCACTTCGTCCGGGCAGGAAGTGGGGGCGCTGTTCGGCTTTGCCCGGTGGCTGATTAAAATGCTGCGCGAGCAAAACCCGGCGTATGTGGCCGTGTGTTTTGATTCGCCCGGCGGCTGTGCACGGCGCAAGGCGTTATATCCCGCCTATAAAGGCACCCGCAAAAAACCGGACGACGCGTTGGTCAGCCAGCTGAATCTGGCGCGGGAAATGGTGGACACGCTGGGTCTGCGCGTGGTGGCCCAAACCGGTATTGAGGCCGACGATTTAATGGCCTTTTTGGCCAAAAGCGCCGCCAAAGAACACGTGCCCAGTGTGCTCGTGACCACGGACAAAGACGTATACCAATTTTTAAACGATTATATTTCCATTTGGCCGGCCGGCGGCAAAGACGGTTTTAAAGGGCCGGAAGCCGCCCAAGAAAAATTTGGCGTGGACGTGCCTTTCCTGCCGGATTATTTTTCCATCGTGGGCGACGCGGCCGACAACGTGCCCGGCGTAATGGGCGTAGGGCCCAAAAGCGCGGTGGATTTAATTCACAAATTCGGCCACTTGGAAGACATCATCCGCGCCGCCCAAAACGACAGCCCGGATATGAAGCCGGCCGTCGCCAAAAAAATCCTCACGCACGAAGGCGAGGCCCTGCTTTCCAAACAGCTGGTTGTGCTGGACCCCAATTTGCAAATGCCTTTTTCGCTGGATGATTACCGCGTGCGCACGCCGGACAAGCAAAAACTGACGGAACTGTTTGAACGGTACGAATTTAAAAACCTGTTGGATTTTTTTAACGCGCCCCGCCCGGCGGTGACGCCCGCCGCGCAACCGGCGGCCCAGGCGGAATTGACGCTGCAGCAGGTGCTGGACCGCGCGGTGCAAAACGGCAAAATTTTCCTGCACGCGCAGGAAGAACTGTTAACGCTGGGGCTAAACGAAAAAGAATTTTCCGTCACGCCGCTGGCCGAGGTGCAGCCGTGGGAGTTGGACGCCCTTAAAAAGATCGTGCAAAACGACGCGGTGGAAAAAATCGGCTACGATTTAAAACTCACCCTGCGCGAGCTGGATTTAAACGTGCACGGGCAGTTCATCACGTGTTTTGACGGCCGCCTGGCGCGGTATCTGCTCAATCCGTCGGGCGATTTGAGTTTTGCGGGCGCGTGTTTGGATTATTTTTCGGCCACCGTCAGCGAGGAAGACCCCCGCGCCTTGATGGCCGAATACAACCGTTTTATTTGGCCGCTTAAAGAAGTGCTGACGCAAAAATTGCGCGAAAGCGGCCAGTATGATTTGCTGTATCAGCTGGAATTGCCGCTGATGATGGTATTGTCCGATATGGAATTTGCGGGCTTTCGCATAGACCCGGGCTGGCTGGAAAGTTTTAAAGCCCTGCTGGAGCAGGAAATCGCCCGCCTGCAAAAAGACATTGACGCCCGCGCCGGTTACCCCGTCAACATCAACTCCACCAAACAACTGGGCGTCCTGCTGTTTGAAGAAATGAAGATTCCGCCCGTCAAAAAAACCAAAACCGGCTACTCTACGGACGAAGAAGTGCTGGAGCAAATTGCCCAAACGCACCCCATTGCCCGCGCCATTTTGGAATACCGCGCCAGCAATAAATTAAAAACCACCTACGTGGATAACTTGCTGCTGATGGCCGACGAAAACGACAAAGTACATTCATACCTGGACCAAACCGGCACCGTCACGGGGCGGCTGTCCAGTTCTTCGCCCAATTTGCAGAATATTCCCGTCCGTACGGAAAAAGGCCGCCTGCTGCGCAAGGCGTTTTGCGCGGCGCCGGGCAATGTGCTTTTAAGCGTGGACTATTCCCAAATTGATTTGCGCGTGCTGGCGCACGAAAGTCAGGACCCGGTGCTCGTGCAGGCATTTTTGGACGGGGGGGACATCCACACCCAAACCGCGGCGCAGATTTTTGGCGTGATGCCGCTGATGGTCACGGACCAAATGCGCTCTAGTGCAAAAGCAATCAATTTTGGTATCATTTATGGACAGGGCCCCATGGGCCTTTCCCAATCGCTCGGCATTTCCATGCGCGAGGCAAAAGAATACATAGATAACTATTTTAAGAATTTCCGCGTCGTGCGCGAATGGATTGACCAAAACGTCGCGCTGGCCCGCCAAAACGGATACGTAAAAACCATGCTGGGCCACGTGCGTTACCTGCCCGAGTTTAATATGGGCGTCGGTGCGATGACTTCTTTTGCCCAGCGGGCCGCCATCAACACCATTGTGCAGGGCGGCTCGGCGGATATCATCAAAAAAGCGATGATAGACGTGTTCCGCGTGTACCGCGGCACCCCCGTGCAGATGACGATGCAGGTGCACTACGAACTGATTTTTGAATTGCCGCAGGACCGCCTGGGCGAAACTGCCGCCCATATTAAAGAATT
>CALUZE010000094.1 GCA_944325235.1 uncultured Elusimicrobiales bacterium
CTATACGCTAAACGCCCTGCTGGCCAAGCGCCCCCAGGCACAGTTGGAAGAAACCCTGCCGCCCGATGTGGAAAAGTTGGCCCGGCAATACAATGTGTTTTCCGCCAAAAATACGGGCGTGGGCCAAAAATACACGCGCGTGATTTTGATTGCGTCCGAATCGCTTTCCAACAAATACCTGCACCGCTTTAACCCCAATATTCCCCCGCAGGCCAGCCGCCCGCTGGACGAACTGATGGAAAAATATCCGTCCGCCTCGCTGCAGCACGTTACGCTTTCCACCCTGTACGGGCTGACGGTGATTTTTACGTCCCACCCGTACGCGGAACTGGCGTTTGAAAACGGCTACCCGGCGTCGCTGGTCAAAGAGCTTAAAAAGAACGGCTTTCACACGGCGTTTTTGCGCGGCGCGGACGAAACGTATATGGACGAAAACCTGCTGTTTAAGCAGGCGGGGTTTGACAAAGTCATCGGCGCCACGTATTTTGAAACCCGCCCGGAATATAGGGATTATATAGATTGGTGGGGCCTGACCGACCGCAAACTGTTTGACTACGCCGCCGAATACCTGCAAGCGCACAAACAGGAGCCGCTGTTTATGACGCTTTTGACGGTGGACTCGCACGTGCCGCTGGGCCGCCTGGATTACCTGGGCCAGGAATACGAAGAAATTGACGCCGAATTTTACGACGTGCCCACCCTGCCGCGCGCGTTTGCGCGCTTTGGGCAGGACGTGGAGCGCTTTTTGGCCAAGCTGGACGAGCAAGGCCTGTTTGACGACAACACCCTGGTGCTGATTATGCCGGACCACCCTTCCTACTCCAACACACCCACCAACAAGCTCTTTAAGCCCTACCGGCCCGAGTTTGACAACCTGCCTTTTATCATCATCACCCGCAACGCGCTTAAAAAACCGCTTGTCCAAAGCGGGCTGATTTCCCAGCTGGATATTGCGCCCACCGTGCTGGACCTGTTAAACATCCAGCCGCCCAAGGCCTTCTTTGGCCACAGCCTGTTTGACGCGTCCGCCCGCCGCAGCGTGTTTGACATCAAGGAAGACTACGCCGTCGTCACCACGGACGAAGGAACCCGCGTACTCAAGCTAAACTCCCCAAACCCGCAGGACCAAGCCCTTATCCGGCTGATGACGTCCTTCCCGCGCTAGTTTTTAAGCCCGCTTTTTTGGCGGGCTTTTTATTTGGTGCGCAAAACAAAAAAACACGCTTTTTCCGCAGACGCCCGAAACGACGGGAAATATGCTAAAATAACTTGTGTATTTCTATTCTTAACCGGAGGATGTAACCTATGGAAACGACTGCCCAAGGCGGCGGAATGTTCTTCTGGCTGCTGTTAATGGTGTTTGCCTTCATCGTCATCTTTATGCCGGCGCGCTCCCAAAAGAAACGCGAACAGGAACTGATGGCCAAGGTAAACGCATTGCAAAAAGGCGACCAGGTGATTATTCCCGGCGGAATCATCGGCACCGTGGCCGGTTTTAAGGACAACGCGATTGAAGTAAAAATCGCCGAGAACGTAAAACTGACCGTGCTGAAAACCGCCATCGTAGGACTCGCAAAAGATATGCTACCTGCTGCGCAAGAAGGAGGCGCCAAATAATGTCTAACAAGTTAGCCGTAAAATGGGGATTGATCATCGCCATTTTGCTGGGGTCTTTGTATTTAATTTACCCCAACTACAAGTGGTACTCCAAACCGCTGGCCGAGCGTGAACAACTGGACACGCTGGGCGAACGCCCCAAAAGAATGCTCAACCTGGGGCTGGACTTAAGAGGCGGCTCCAGCCTGCTTTTGGAGCTGGACGTTTCCAAATTAAGCGCCAAAGAACCGCTTAACGAAGCCATGGCCCGCGCGGTGGAAATCATCCGCAACCGCATTGACCAATACGGCCTGGCCGAAACCCAAATCACCCGTCAGGGCGATAAATGGATTATGGTGCAGCTGCCGGGCGTTTCCAACCCGCAGCGCGCGGAAGAACTCATCGGCAAAACCGCCATGTTGGAATTCCGCATCGTCAAAAACGACACCACCGCGGCCGAAAAAGCCCTGGAAAAAATTGAAACGACCGAAAAACCGTTTGACGACAACGGCGTTTTAATCCCCGAAATTGCCAAACTGGTGCCGGAAGGCTACCAGATTATGCGCAACAAAGACGGCGGATACAGCGTGGTGACCGATCACGCCACCGTGACGGGGGCCGATTTGGAAAACGCCCGCGTCGTGATGATGGGCGAAAACGGCTACCCGGAAGTGTCCTTCAGCTTTAACGCCGAAGGCAGCCGCAAGTTCGGCCAACTCACGGGCGCCAACATCGGCAAACAGCTGGCCATCGTGCTGGACAACACCGTCCAGTCCGCGCCGGTCGTACAGTCCCGCATTACCAAAGACGGCCGCATTTCCGGCACCTTCACGCCGGAAGAAGCCCGCTCGCTGGCCATTGTGTTAAAAGCCGGCGCGCTGCCCGCCCCCGTCAAAGTAATTGAAAAGAAAACCATCGGCCCGACCCTGGGTGAAGACTCCATTAAATCCGGCCTGTCGGCTTCGTTCTATGCGTTGGTAGTCATCCTGCTGTTTATGCTGGTGTACTACAAAGCCGCCGGTTTTATTTCGGATATCGCCCTGTTGCTCAACTTTGTATTTACGGTTGCCATTATGAGCTATTTCTCCGCCACGCTTACGCTGCCCGGCATCGCGGGTATGATCCTTTCGCTGGCAATGGCCATTGACGCCAACGTGCTGATCATTGAACGTATGCGCGAAGAAAAACTGTTGGGCAAACCCGTCTACGAAATCATCAACTTGGGTTACGATAAAGCCTGGTCCGCCATTTTCGACTCCAACATCACCACCATCATCGTGGGTGCGTGCTTGCTGCAGTTCGGTACGGGCCCGGTCAAAGGGTTCGCCGTTACGCTTATTATCGGCTTGACGGTCAGCTTGTTCACCGCCGTGTTCGTCACGCGCGCCATCTACGAGTTGATCCTTACCTCTAATACCAAGGAGATCAGTTTATGATGTTAAAGTTACTTCCCAAAACAAACATTGATTTCCTTAAATACAGAAAAGTCTACTACGCGCTGTTTGCGTTGCTGCTCATCGGCGGCGTGATTTGTTTCTTTACGAAAGGATTCAATATGGGCATTGATTTTACCGGCGGCACCATGGTGCAGGTAAAATTTGACGCCCCCGTAGAAATGAGCGACATCCGCGAAGCGCTGTCCGCCACGGGTGCCGAGTCCGAGCTGCAATCGTTCGGGGACCACTCTTTCGCCATCAGCGAAAAAAGCACCTCCAGCGAAGTGGGCGTCGTGCAAGCCCGCATTGAAAAAGCCCTGGACACGCTCAACGTGCCTTACACGGTACTGATGACGAACTCCGTAGGCCCGGCCGTCGGCGAAAATATGACCGAACGCGCCTTGTGGTCCATTTTGCTTTCGCTCGTGTTCATCATCATCTACGTAGCGTTCCGCTTCAGCAACATTTTGTGGGGCGTTTCGGGCGTGATTGCCCTGTTCCACGACTTGTTTGTAATGTTGTTTGCGTTCTCGCTTACCCAGCGCGAAATTGACCTGGTGGTCGTAGCGGCCTTCCTGACGGTGGCCGGGTTCTCTATTAACGACACCATCGTCATTTTTGACCGTATGCGCGAAAACATCCACCTGCACCCGAAAATGAAATTCGGCGAGCTGATCAACCTCTCCATCAACGAAACCCTCTCCCGCACCATCATTACCACGCTGACGGTAATCTTTGCGGTAGTGGTGTTGTACTTGTTCGGCGGGGAAGTGATTAACTCGTTCGCGTTTGCCATGCTGGTGGGTTGTATTTCCGGTGTGTACAGCACCATCGCGCTCACCACGCCCCTGGTGTACACCTGGACGCACGGCGAATTGAACGACGGCAGCCAAGCCGCGTACAACAAAACGGCCGTTAAACAAACGGTCGCCGTAAAACGCGAAGAAGCCGCCGCGGAAGGTTACGCGCCCAAAAAGACGGTAACCAAAATCAAACGCACGCGCCGCAACAGAAAATAAGTTTTACCCGGGCGGGGCCTTCTGGCAAGGTCCCGCCGGGCGTTTTACACGGCCGCCCGGCAACAAAAGCCGGGCTTCTATGCAAAACGCTTTACAGGACACGCTATGCGTAAAATAAAACGCTTTAAAATTCCTTCCCGCCAACGCGAAATTTTGCGCAAACTCTTGCGCGAATTGCCGCTTTTGCGCCGTGCCGGCTTTGCCAGCGAGGCGGAAGTGACGGCGT
Source organism: uncultured Elusimicrobiales bacterium (assembly GCA_944325235.1). Taxonomy (GTDB): domain Bacteria; phylum Elusimicrobiota; class Elusimicrobia; order Elusimicrobiales; family Elusimicrobiaceae; genus Avelusimicrobium. The sequence continues at coordinate 4,278 of CALUZE010000094.1, forward strand.
TTATCCTGGCCATTTTTAAACTGCTGGACCCGGGCGTCGTGTACGAATACAACCAAGATGCCCACTGGGAACTGGACGAGCAAAGCATCATCCACAAAGAAATGTTCAGCGCCTGCGCCGTTACGCTGGGCGCCCAGCTGGACCCGTTTTTGGACGCTATCCAAAACGAGGACCGCAAAACCGTGGCGATGATTATTATTTTGGAATTTTTAAAAAGCGCCGTTACCTTTGTGGCGGAACTGGTAAAGGAACAAGCCCAAAAGGAAGAGTGCGAAACGCTGGACTTGCAATTTGTCTACATTCCCCCCTTCGGCGCGGCAGCGGCGCCCAAACTGCTGCGCGAGGCCGTCAAGCTGGAAAGCGACCTGGCCCAAAAAGCGCTGCCCGTCATTTTGCAAAAGCTCAGCGCAGAAAAAATTGATTTATCCGCCACGCCCGACGGGCATTTGTCGCCCCGTATCAGCACCGTGTTTTTGGTGCCGTGGCAAAAAAACCGCAAGAAAGGAAGAAAATAATGTTTAAACCCACGTCGCTTGAGAAGAAAAAAATTTCCTGGAAGCACGTCATCGGCTCCACCCTGGCCTATTGGTACACCGTGTTCTTGGGCTGGACCACCCGCATTTATTGGTTCAAATCCGAAGAAGCCCTCCGCTTTGAAAAAGAAGGCCAAAACTACATTTTTGCAGTCTGGCACAACCAGCAGCTGTTTTTGTTATACCCGTACCGCGGGCAAAAAATTTGCGCCTTAATCAGCTTGAGCGACGACGGAGAATACATCGCGCGCTGCCTGCCCAAATTCGGAATGAAAGCCGTGCGCGGCAGCACTACCCGCGGCGGCGTGCGGGCGCTTATTAAACTGAAAAACATCGCCGAAGCCGCAGAGAGGGCCGCACGGCCGGTACCGGCCCCGCTGCGGGCCGGGAGGGCACAAAAACCCGCTGC
>CALUZE010000095.1 GCA_944325235.1 uncultured Elusimicrobiales bacterium
ATACGGCAGCAGCAAAATGCTGAACGTCATGTATAGCAACGTAAACACGACCAGCGGAATGGACAACATAAATAAACCGCCCGTTAGGCCGGACGGCTCTGCATGTACGAAAATAAAACGCCAGAAACTGATGTTCAAAAACAGCAAAAAGTATAGCGATAGTATTGTAATTAAACGGCTGGAGGAAACGGAAAGCGTTTTGCGGAAAAAGGCAGAAATTTTTTGCATAAAATACTCCAAATTCAATCTATATATATTTTACTCTTATCGTAGGCTGCCTGCCTAGTAACCCTTAAAAACGTGAGAAAAAAGGCCCGGATTATGCCATAATATATCTATGGAAGAAAAAGAAATCATCCGAACCGAAGAAATTATTGAACCGGAGATTTTGGACGAACACGGCCGCCCCATTCACACCGGGCCCGCGAAAGATTCCGCACGCCCCAAAGGCGATATGGGGGGAATTATCGGCGGGGTGGCGGTGTTGGCGTTCGGGTTTATTATGACGCTTTTGGTGGCTGTGTTCAGCATTTGTGTGGTGCTGCCGCTGATGTTGCTGGGGCGGCTGTTGGGCATGCAGGTAAAAACCTTCCGGCGCTAATCCTTTTACCCATTCAAAAAGCCCCCGGGTTGCGGGGGCTTTTTTTGTCGGCATCATATCCGTTTAGAGATACAAGATTTTGAAACCCATCATAAATTCCCAATCGTAGGAATATTTATTGCCACCCAGGTGCCAGCCCCCGCGCACATACATGGAGGAGCCGACGTTAATCATCGTGCCGAGCTCAAACTCGCCGATGAGTTCCGCTTCGCCGGGGTTTTGGTAGTCCACGGCGTAGCGCGGGTCAAACTCAAACCACCAGCCGTCCGGCCCGATGAGGCCGAAAATCATCCGGTAGCGGCTTTCGTTGATATCGTCCCGCCCGCTGCTGCCCGCAAACGAAAAGATATGGCGGTATTCCGCTTCCACGAAGAAGGCCGGGCTCAGTTTCCATACGGTAAAAATTTCCGGCTCGGCCACCCATTTGCCGTCCCCCAAGCTGCGGTCGGTGGCGGTGGGGGTGGTGAGTTCCATCGCCAACCCGTACGAAAACACTTTGCTCGGCGTGTAATTGACGTACGTGCCCGACACCATAATGTCCCCCAAGCCCTTAGCGGAAACTTCGTCGTTCCCTACGCGGGCGACGGGGATTTCGGCCCCGAATTTCCAATGTTTGTTGAGCTTAAAAGACGGTTTGATTTCCAACGTGGCGGACACATCGTTTTTGGCGTCGTTTTTGGCTTTAAAGCGGGGTTTAAATTCCAACGAGGTGATATTTTCCGTGGGTAAAATATCCAATACCTGCAAGTTTTCCTGCAGTTGGGCTTGCCCGGGCAGTGCACAAAACAGCGCACATAAAAGGAATATATGTTTGCGCATACGACCTCACAATTAATTAAGGATTAAAAAAGCCCCATAACGGGGCTTTTAAATGGCGGAGAGGGAGAGATTCGAACTCTCGATACGGTTTCCCGTATGCAGTCTTTCCAGGACTGTGCCTTAAACCGCTCGGCCACCTCTCCAAAAGTGTATGGCGGACTAAGTACACATTTATTATAGCAAATTAATTTTTACGTGTGTATTTCCAGACGGGAATTACCGCTTTTGCGGCGGGTTGCTGCGGTAGCGCAGCAGCAAATCCCGCAGGGTTTCCGCCGTGGCGGTTTGGCCGGATAATACCACTTGCCCGTCTATCATCAGGGCCGGCGTACGCAAAACGCCGGATTGAAGAATTTGGTCCAGGTCATCCACTTTTTCCACGGTTTCGTTCCAGCCCAGCATTTGAAGCGCCTGCCGGGTGTTGTTAAACAGCAAGCTGCATTTGGCGCAGCCCATTCCCAATATTTTAATTTCCATCATTTCCTCCTATAAAATAGCGTTTAATAAATATCCTACTGCAATAAACGACACGATCAAATACAGCAAAAACAGGCCAATCATTTTGGCGGACAACACTTTTTTTAACATCATCATTTCCGGCAGCGAAATGGCGGTAATGCTCATCAAAATTACCAGTGCCGTCCCCAGCGGAACGCCCTTTAACAACAGCGTCTGTATGACGGGGATTACTCCCGCGTGGTTGGCGTATAACGGCGCCCCGATGACGGAGGCCAGCGGTACGGCCCAGGGATTATCGGCCCCCAGGTATTTGCTCAGAATTTCCACCGGCACGAAGCCGTGTATGGCGGCCCCCACCAAAAGCCCCAAAATAATGTAGACCCACAGGCTTTTAATCGTGTCCCACGCAAAAGAATGTGCATAACGCACCAAATTCTGTGCGCGCTGAGTGAACGTTTGGCGTCCGCATGCACACGCAGGGGCGGCGTGTGTAGGGGGCTGATAGATGCACAATTTTTCCAAATGAAGACGGTCCGCCAGCCAGCCGCCTATCACGGCAATCACCGTTCCGCTGGCTACATATATAAGTGCCACTCCCAAACCGGCGCCTTGCATGCTGATCAGCATAAACGTGGCGATTTCGCTGACCAGGGGCGAACTGATTAAAAAGGCCATCGTAATGCCAAACGGAATGCCCGCCGTGATGAACCCGATAAAGAGCGGAATGGACGAGCAGGAACAAAAGGGCGTTACAATACCCAAAAATACGGCCAGGAAATACCCGTACCAGCGGTTTTTGCCGGCCAGATAATCACGCACTTTTTCGGGCGACAGTTGGGCGCGGAAAAGCGAAATGACGAAAATAAGAACGTAAATTAAAACAAAAATTTTGGTTACATCCTCTATAAAAAAATGTACGGCACTGCCAAGCGGCGTTTGGGCGCAGAGGCCTATTTTTGCAGTGGCCCAATCGGCCAGCCAGGTGAATATTTGAAACATAAACACTCCTTTTTTATTTATCTATATATCTAAATATATAGATATATTAGCGAAAAAATTTTTGCCCTACTTTTCCGACTTTTCTTGTGCCGAAAGCAAAACAGAAATGTATTTTTGCATTTCGCGCAAGCCGGCGCTTTTTAAGCAATAGTGCATCCAGCGGCCTTCTTTCCGTGCGGAAACAAGCCCGGCGTCACACAAAATTTTCATATGGTGCGACAGCGTGGACTGCCCAATTTGCAGTTCCTGCTGCAAGTGGCAGGCGCACATTTCCCCGCGGCGGAGCAACTGCACAATTTGCACGCGGTGTTCGTCGCAAAGGGCCTTAAATAAGCGGGCGGTGTGTTGGGGCAAAGTCATTTTTTCCTCTTGTGATTATTATAATAAATATATCGATAAATATCAATATATTGAAGCTTATAAAACCCCCGCTGGGCGGGGGTTTTAGTTAAAACATATTGGCTAACATCAGCAGCAGCAAGCCCAAAAATACGCAGCACAACAGGAACTTGGACAGCCCCAAATGCTTTTTGAGCCAGTTGTTAAAAGTAGCCGATTCTTTGCCGCACAGCGTCAGCACGAACACCAGCACCAGCGGCAATACGAACATCAGATTGTAGAGGATTAAATACTCGGCCGCTTTCCACGATTGGCTGCCGGCTTCTTTCAAAATCACGACGCACGTGGGCAAATACACCTGGCCCGTGCACACGGCCTCTACGCCGGATACCACAAACCCCACCGCAAACGCGGCCAGCATCAGCCGCCACATGGAGCTGTGTTTGTCGCGCAGGAAGAAGCGCATGACTTTGTGGATGTATTCCTTGTAGCTTTTGGGCAGCTGCAGGAGCATTTTTTCGGATTTTTTGGTCCGCTGGTAAACGATGAAATCATACAAGCTGAGCGCCAAAAACAGCACACACAGCACAATGGTGCCCCACTGCACGGCCAGTGTTACGTAGCGGAAGCCTTTCATCGCATAGAGCGCGTGGAAGGCGCCCAACCCCATCAAAAGGTACGCCAGAAAAACGGACGCACAGTAGGCCGTACCCACGATGATGATTTCTTTCTTGGTGTATTTGTAGGCCGCCAGGAAAGATACGAAAAATACAATTACCGCAAACGCGCAAGGGTTGATGCCGTCGGCCAGCCCGGCGCCGATGATGGCCCACAAGGTGATTTGGCTAAACAGCGTTTCGTGCGCTTGCAGTTGGGCGGCCTCGGCTTGGGCCGCTGTTTCTTCGGCGGACGCGGGGATTTCTTCCGTCGGCGCGGGTTGGGCGGCGGCCGTTTCTTCGGCCGGGGCCGGCTCCGCGGCGGGTTGTTCAGCCGTTTGCTGCGGTTGGGCTTCTTCGGCCGGTTCCGTTTTGGCTGCCGGCTCCGCCGTCGTTTGAGCTGTGGCGGCCGTTTGGGCGGGGGCCGGTTTGGCAAGCGGTTTTAAGCCGGGCACGCGGGTCGTTTCCCCGTTGGCAAGGGCTTTTTGGACGGCTTCGTCTGCGCCGGTGCTGATTTGCGTCGGGTAGCCCTGCAAAACGGTTTCACCCACGACCAGCATCGGAATGCCGGCCGAATCCAGCTGATAGGCCTGTAAAGTTTGGAAGAACAGCACGTTGTTGGCCTGCTCGGTCAAATCGTATTCCACCAACTCCACGGTGCCGTTGTATTTATCGCGGAACTGCTGCGGAAATCCGTCCTGTTTTAAGTGGCGGCAGTGCGGACAGTACGGCGACGTAAACAGCACGGCTTGCACCGCGGGAGCGGCCCACAGGCTGGATCCTGCCCCCAACAAGAGGGCAAATAATAGAAACGGCTTTAAGAAACGACGGAAGGTCATACAAATAACTCCTAACATTGATTTTGGCACGTAGCCCAATTTTTTATTTCATCTTGAGAACGGTTTTCCAGCAGGCTCCACGGGTCCTGCGGGTTGAAGTCCGGCGCGGCGTTGGTGCACGTTTGGCGGGTGACACGCGTGACGGGGTGTTCGTCGCATATCGTCAGCGTTTTGGTGCAGGAACAATCCGTTCCGTTGCATTCCAACTGGGTGGAAATCAGCCAGCGGCCGTCGGCCTTTTTGCACTGGGCGTTTTGCAGCGGGGCAGCGGGCTGTTCGGCCGGGCAGTGCAGGTAGGCACTCCAGCGTACGCCGGCCCATCCGCCTGCCAACACGAGCAGCACGGCCACCATCCCCCACGCCAGCGCCCACGCGGGGCGGCGGCGCGGCTGCCAGCCGTTTAAGCGGGCCCACACGCGCTGCTGGGCTTTGGCCTGCGGATCAAAATCCAGGCGGGAGGCTTTGTCCATCC
>CALUZE010000096.1 GCA_944325235.1 uncultured Elusimicrobiales bacterium
CTTTAAATGCACGCCTGCCAGGGTGCGGCAGCGGCTGAGCGCCACGTACGTTTGCCCCGGGGCAAAGGCGCCGCGGCCGATGTCCAAATAAATGCTGTCAAACGTCAGCCCCTGGGATTTGTGTATCGTAATGGCCCAGGCCAGTTTTAGCGGGTATTGCTTAAAAAATCCCTTCACTTTAGGCTGCAGTTTTTGCATCAGCGGGTTGAACTCGTAGCGTACGTCTTCCCATACGTGCGGTTCCACCTGGTAAACGGCACCTTTCAGCTCCACCTGGATAAAATCCGGCCCCAAATCGTACACGGTGCCAATGTCGCCGTTTACCCAGTTGTCGTCGTTGACGAGCATCATAATTTTGGCGCCTTTTTTCAGGCGCAGCACCGGGTCCGCCGGCGGCGTTTTGGTTTTAAAGGACTCATCGGCCGTGGCGGTGTAGGTAAATTCCTGCCCGGGCAGTTGGGAAAGGTAGTGCATGTTGCGCCAGGCGGCGTCACGATTGGTGGGGGCGAGGATGATGCTGTTTTCAAAATTTTCGGGCAATTCAAACGTTTTGTGCGTGTTGAGCAGGGCGTCCAGCTCCGGTTGGGTGGCCTGGCCCTCGCGGATTAAATTAAGCAGGCGGGTAAAATCCCGGTCCTCGCGCTGGCGGAAAATGCGGTGCAGTTCAAACACTTCCGTCGGCAGGCGGCGCAGCACGTGCGCTTCAAAAAAGTACGGGCTGGGGTAAAGGGCGTGGAAGTAATCAAACAGCCCGCCGGAGGGTTGTTCTTCCACGGGCGGCAGTTGAAACAAATCGCCAAACAGCACGATTTTTTTGCCGCCGAAAGGTTCTTCCGAATAGGTGGAAATTTGCAAAATGTAGTCTATTGCGTCCAACAGGTCGGCGCGGAGCATGGAGGCCTCGTCTATGATAATGGTATCCACCGCGTCCACCGTTTTGCGCGGCAGGCGTTTTAAGTTGCTTTTATCCAATAAGTTGCCCGGCTTTAAGTGGAAAAACGAATGGACCGTCTGCCCGTGCACGTGGATAGCCGCCAGCCCCGTGGTGGCCAGCACAACGGTATTTTGGGCGGTATGCTCGGCAAAGTAGCGCAGCAGCGTGGTTTTGCCCGTGCCCGCGCGGCCCGTGATGAAAATAAGCGGTTTCACAGGCGGTTTGGCTTCCAAAAGGGTCAGGGCGTCTTTAAATTCGTCGGTTAAAATAATGTCGGATTTTCCAGCGGGCATACCTCTATTATAGCAATTCGGGTGTAGGCGCGGGGCGGGCACAGCGGCCCTGCCGCCCGGGGGATGTTTTTGGTATAGTATAGCTATGGAAAATTCTATACTAATCGCATTTACCCTTAGTTTTTTGGCCGGTGCGGCCACCGCGGTGGGCGGCGCGCTGGCGTTTGTGATTAAGAAGGAAAACCTGTCTGCCCTGTCGTTGGGGTTGGGCTTTTCGGCCGGGGTGATGACGTACGTGTCGTTTATGGAAATCCTGCCGCAGGCCATACAGGCCCTGGGGGATATCTACGGAAAGAATCCCGGTGCATGGGCGGCCACGGGGCTGTTCTTTTTGGGGATTGTGCTGGCGTGGCTGATTGACACGCTGCTGCCGTCCCACCACGTGGAAGAACACACCTTGGATAAATCCGCCAAGCTCAAGCACCTGGGGCTGTTTACGGCGCTGGCGCTTGCCATACACAACTTTCCCGAAGGGCTTGCCACGTTTATGGCTTCTATGCAGGAGCCGGCGTTGGGTATCTCCATTGCCGTGGCGGTGGCGATACACAACATTCCCGAAGGCGTAGCCGTGGCCTTGCCCATCTACCACGCCACGGGGCGCCGGGCGCAGGCGTTTTGGTACAGTGCGGGCTCGGGCCTGGCCGAACCGGTGGGAGCGGTGTTGGGGTTTTTTGTGTTAAAAGCGTTTTTGCACGAGGCGGCTTTCGGTATTTTGTTCGCGCTGATTGCGGGCATTATGGTGTACATCGCGTTGGACGAATTGCTGCCCACCGCGCACGAATACGGCGACGGCCACAAAGTGATTTGGGGCGTAGTCGGCGGAATGATGGTGATGGCGGTATCCCTGCTGTTGTTTTAATTTGTGATACTTTTTGCCTGGCCGGATAATACAAGTGCAGGCAACTTTACGGACGCGGGGCAAACGATGAATTTTGAAGAAACCTATAACCGTTTGTTTAAACCGGTACTGGCCTATGTGCAAAGCCGTGTGCAGCACGCGGACGCGGCGGCCGATGTGGCGGCGCGCGTGTGGCAAAAGGCCTTTGAACACCGGGACCAATACCGGCCGGAAGAAGGCCTGGCGGACCAGTGGATTTTTGGCATTGCGCGCAACGAAGTAAACAAATACTTCGGCTTTTGGGGGCTCAGGCGGTTTTTGTCGCTTACGCCACAGGAAGAACTCTTTCCGGCGCACGAGGAGCTCCCGCCGCAGCAGCTGGAACGGCAGGAATTAAACCGGCGTCTGTGGGCAGCCTTGCAGCGGCTGGATAACCGGGAGCGGGATTTGGTATCGCTTAAGTTTTACGGCGGGTTTAACAACCGCCAAATTGCCCGCCTGACGGGGTATAGCGAGTCCAACGTGGGCACTATACTCAGCCGGGCCCTGCATAAACTGCGCGTGTGGGTGGGGGACGTATGAAACCAAACGAACACGAATTGGAAACCTTGTACAGACAAATAGACTTGGACCCGAACGGCGCACTGCAGCAGGCCGTTTATCGCCGCTTATCCGTCCGCCCGCGCCGTTCTTGGCTAAAGCGGACTGTTTGGACCGCGTGTGCGGCGGCGGTGCTGGCGATGTGTGCGGTGCCGGCGTGGAAGGCGCTTCGGCGCCCGCCGGAAATACCCGTACTGCCGATGCCGCAGTGGCTGGCGGAACAGGCGGATTTTTCTATGTATGCGTCCGCCGACGGGGAACTGCTGGTTCCCCCATACAGGAGGAATTTATGAATAGGTATAAACAGATTGCAGTTTTGTTGGTTTTGGTATTATGCGGCGGCACGGGGTGGGCGGATACGCCCGTCAAAAAGAAGTTGCCCCCGCTCAAACCGTTGGGCCAAAGCCTGGCGGAGAAAAATCAGCAACAGGTTAGCGCCTTGCAGCGGGAAGTGGAAGATTTGCAGGCGCGTTATTGGGCCAACCGCGTGCTGAACGAAAAAGACATCACGCTGGAAGACCTCAAACACTTTTCGCAAGGCTGGGTGGGGGACGGCGAACGCCAATACCGGCTGATTGAAGCGGCCGTGCAAACGGGGCACGTCACGCCGCTGACGCCCGAGGAGCACCGGCAGTTGCTGGAAGCACAGCGGCAAGTAAACGCCACGTTAAACCCGCAAATGCAGGACAAAAAAATTCTTTCCTCGCTGACGCAGCAGGAATGCGCCGAACTGGAAGCGCGGATGTGGGCGTATCGTGCACAACACGACCGGGACTCGTGGTATAAACCGGGGTGGGAGGACGGCCTGCTGCTGCCGGAAAAATACCGCCTGCCGTCGGGCGATTTGGTGGAAAATCTGCCGCGCAACATCGCCCGCAAAAAAGAAGTGCGCCGCCTGTTTTTAAAATACCTGAAGGATAAGGACTTGCGTCCGCTTTCGGAAAAAGAAAGCGCCCGCTTAAGCGCCTGCCAGTATTTTGACGAACAGGTCTATTCCATTACCCGCTATCCCAGCTATCAATTTTCCGGCGAAAACAAATAAAAAAACCGGGGTGACAACACCCCGGTTTTTTATGTCTGTTTTTCTAAAAAATCAGCGGCGCCAGCAGGAAGGAAAGAATCATCCCCAGCGAATAGCTGGTGACGTTGGTCGTCAAGCTGAGCATAAACGAATCGTAGAGCGAAATTTTCCGCGGGTTCATCAAACGGATGATCAGCGTTTCCGCCAGCAGGCAGAAAAACCACAACAAGGCCGTTTCTTTTACGTACAAGGCCAGCACCATCCACGAGGCGGCCGTCGTGAGCAAGTTCGCCACGCCCACGCTGTACAAAATGGTAAAGCTCTTGCGCCGGTACGACAGATACGCCATTGCGGCCACAAGTTCAATCACCAATACTAAAATCAGCGATACCCACGCATCCCGCCGGGCCCAAGCGCGCGAGTCCGCCTTGAGCGTGGTAGGAGTGACGGTCAAATCGTCTTCGTTTACGTGCACGTTAAAGCGCGCGCGCAGCGTGTCCGGCGCGGCGAAAACGTTGCTTTCGCGGGTGGTGCCGTCCGCAAAGGTGATAATCAATTTTTGGAAATTATCGTATTTATAGGCGATGGAAAAGCATCCGGTCGGCTGGCAGTAGAGCTTTTGCAGGCCGTACACGCCCAGGGGTTTGCTTTCAATGCATTGGTTGTCGCTGCATTGGATTTGCTCGCTGTGCAGCGGGTCAATGGCGGGTTTTTGCGCCGTGTTGTAAATAAAATTAAATTCCATTTCCGGCTTGGGGGATACGTCCGCCCACAGCGGGGAAAAGGCACACAAAAAAAGCGTAAAGGCGAGTAATTTTTTCATTTTTTTCTCTCGGTATGCTTTATTTTGTATTATAACATTAATGAACGAAAGGGGGAACCGAAATGTTTTTTACCAAAACGCAAAATGAAAAATACGCCGATGTGATGATTTGGGCCCTGGAAGCGGCCCGCCGCAACGGTAAATTTAAACCGTATGACGTGGTGCTGCTGCGCAGCGACCCGGCCGCCCTGCCGCTGGCCCGACCCCTGTACGCCAAGCTATTGGCCCGACGCTACAACGTGGTGCTGCGGTTTAACGCGCCGGAAGACTTTACGAAAGAATTTTATTCCTCCGCCGATGATAAACAACTGGCCTTTGTGGCCGCGGGCGAAAAAGAACTGCAAGGGGGGATTAACGGCCTGATTTCCCTGCGGGCGCCGGAAGATTTAACGCATTTAAAAAATGTGGACCCGGCCCGCATTGCAAAAAGCGCGGTGGCGCGCAAACCCTTGCGCGAAATTTTGGACGTGCGCGAACAGAAAGGCTTGTTCTCCTGGACGCTGTGCAACTACCCCACCGAAGAACTGGCCAAACGGGCGGGCCTGTCCGGCCAGGAATACGCCAACCAGGTGGCCCGGGCGTGCTTTTTAAACGAAAAG
>CALUZE010000097.1 GCA_944325235.1 uncultured Elusimicrobiales bacterium
TTAATGGTGACGAAGGACATTTCCATATCAATTTGCGTATGTTCGGGCTGGCGGTCGGCGCGGAGGTCTTCGTCGCGGAAGCAGCGCGCCAGCTGGAAGTAGCGGTCAATGCCGCTGGCCATCAGCGTTTGTTTGAACATCTGCGGGCTTTGCGGCAGGGCGTAAAATTCGCCGTGGTGCACGCGGGACGGAACCAAATAGTCGCGCGCGCCTTCGGGCGTGGAACGAGTCAAAATAGGGGTTTCCACTTCCAAAAATCCGTTTGCGTCCAGGTAGCGGCGCGCGGCCTGCATCAGGCGGTGGCGCAAAAGCAGGTTGGCAAACATATGCGGGTTGCGCAAATCCAGGTAGCGGTATTTCAGGCGGATTTCTTCGGCCACGGAGCGGGATTTGTCCACGTCAAACGGCAGCGGGATAGAAGTGTTTAACACTTTAAATTCTTCCGCCACCACTTCCACTTCGCCGGTCTTCATATGCGGGTTGACCGCGCCTTCAATGCGGCGGTTGACGGTGCCCGTCACTTCAATTACGTATTCGTTGCGCACGGCGGAAGCTTCCGCAAAAAACGGTTTGGAAGGTTCTACCACCACTTGGCAGACGCCGCTGCGGTCCCGTAAGTCAATAAACAATACCCCCCCGTGGTTGCGGTAGCTGTTCACCCAACCGCACAGGGTTTGCTTGGTGCCTAGCAGGGAAGCGGTAATGTCCCCGCAGTAGTTCGTTCGTTTCATAAAAGTTTTTTAACCTCGTCAATTAATGCTTCAAAAGGAATTTGCTTCTGCTCGCCGGTGGTTAAGTCCTTAAGCGTCACGGCGCGCTGTGCAAGCTCGTTGCCGCCCAAAATAAGCGCGTAGGCGGCGCCGCAGCGGTCGGCTTGTTTCATCTGGCCTTTGACGTTCTTGTCAAACAGGCCGCCTTCCGTGCGGATGCCGGCGCGGCGCAAGTCCTGCATCAAATTAAAAGCGGTTTCGTTGCAGTCCTTTTCCAGCGACACGACATAAATGCTTTTTTCTTTCGGGTGTTCGGTCTCGCCGCGGGCCATAATCACGCGTTCGGCGCCCATCGCCCAGCCGATGGCCGGGGTGGCCGGGCCACCCATATTTTTGACCAGCGTGTCATAGCGTCCGCCGGCGGCGATGGCGTTTTGGGAAACGTCCCCCGCCTGGAATTCAAACACCGTGCGGGAATAATAATCTAATCCGCGCACGAGCATCGGGTCCACTTCAAAATCAATTTTGCCTTTCAGCAGGGCCTGCACTTCGTCAAAGTGGGCCTGGCATTCGGGGCAGAGTTTCATCGTGGGGACGCGGCCCGCAAAACGGGCTCCGTCAATTTTGCAGTCCAGCACGCGCAGCGGATTTTTTTCCAAGCGCGTTTGACAGTTTTCGCAAAGGGTGTCTTTTTCTTTGGACAGGAAATCAATCAGTTCCTGGCGGTAGAGCGGGCGGCATTTATCGCAGCCTAAACTGTTGATTTTGACTTTGTAGTTTTTGGCGCCAAATTGGGAAACAATGTCTTTCAACATCAAAATCACTTCGGCGTCCGCCGCCGGGGCCGAGTTGCCGATGTATTCCGCGCCGATTTGTTCAAACTCGCGGTAGCGGCCCGCCTGCGGGCGTTCCGCGCGGAACATATTGCCGATGTAATAAAACTTTTGCACGGGCGCGTTTTGCGTAAAATTATTTTCCAAATACGCACGCACCACGCCGGGGGTGCCTTCCGGGCGGATGGCCAGCTGGCGGTGGCCGGCGTCTTCAAAGGCGTACATTTCTTTTTGTACGATGTCGGTCGTTTCGCCGGTGGATTTGATGTAGAGTTCTTTCAGCTCCACCGTGGGCAGGCGCAGCTCGCCAAACCCATAGAGGGAAAACACGCCGCGGGCGCAGTTTTCCAGCTCGGTAAAATTTTTGGATTGGGGTTCAAAGATGTCTCTAAACCCGCGTACTAGTTTAGCCATATAGCTTTATTTTAGCATTTTAGGAGAGCAAAGGGCAGCGGAGATGTGCCGAACCTTCCGTGAAAAAAGATGCTTTCCAACGGAAAGCATCTTACTAAAATAGTCGGCCCCCGTCCTCCGACAGGCGGCAAGGCCGCCAGCCGGCTATGGCATTACCCCGCCGCCGAATCCGGCCGCGGCCGGCTGCCTGGCGGTTTGCGCTTCCAGCCGTTTTAGCTCTTGCCGCAGGCGCAACAATTCTTGCCGGACGGCTTGTTTCTGTTTGGCGGTCCACCCGTAGTCTTTGGCGTGCGCGAGCTCATAGGATTTAGATTCAATCTGCAAAGTGATGTCCCGTTTTTTATCTTCCAATTGCGCCAAGCCGTTCAAACTATCGCGCACCGCCTGCTGTACTTGCCGGGCTTTAGCGGCAAACAGCGGTTGGGCATGAGGGGCATACCCCGCAGCCGCCCAGCGGGCAAAAGCATCCCGGTTTTGTTTAGCGCGGGCAGGATCGTTGTTGCGGACGGGTTTTCCCCCTATATAGACATAATTGCGCCCACATAAATCGGCCCAGCCGTTTTCAAGCCGTTTGGAAGAAACGCCTTCCTGCCGCAAAATAAAATCTACCGCATTAATTATTCCTTCCACGTCATCGCAGGTAAGCACATCCCGGCCGGAGTGCGAAAAAGCACGCATAATGGAATCTATTTTCGTCAAATCTTCAAAAGCCGCCAAGGAATAGGCTCTATCCGAATCCTGGTTATTATATTGATCCGCCAACCCCAATAAATGCGCCGTTTCGTGCAAAGCAATCCCCATACGTTTGTTTTTGCTTTGATCCGTAGACAATAACACCGTCCAGGAGAAAGTTTTCGGGTCCATTTGCGGCGCGGCGTACCCTTGCATACCATATTCCAGCTGATAGCCGGTATCAATCGGAACCGCAGTGGCCCGGCCTTTGATTTGAAGGTCATATTTCCCGGCGATGGCATTACATTCTTTTCCCTCCGGCGGCACTACCCGCTGCAACTGAAACGCATCCGGCCACACGGAAAGGAAATCCTGGAATTCTTGCGCACGGCCGCTGTTTTGGATGGTATTCCTCACCGTACGGAAAATAACCGAAAAAGCCGCTTGGGTATTGTTAAACAGTTCATCTTCCTGCACTTTATTGCGAAAACGCGTGCTTGTGCACACCCGCAATCCCGGCCGCCCGGAAACAATGTCATACAGTAAAAATTTACGATAGCCGTTGTTTTGCTTGTATTGGGCAGGTTGGAGTTTTACAAATTCCGGCAGCAGCCCCCAGGCACCGACGTACGGAGCCACAACACAGAACAGTAAGACGAAAAGAATTTTTTTCATAAACGCCTCTTGCCTTTTAAATACAAAACGGCTGACTAGAACAAAACTCACCGTACGGGATTTCACTCTAATCTTTTCTAATAATATAATTCAGTTACCTGTATTTTTCAAGCGTTACTACCGGACGCGAAAAATATCGGAATGAAACGTTTTGCGGTTCAGCGAGTGAGGATTTCTTTCCACACACGGGGAATTTGGCTGTTCGGAGCCAAGATTGAGCTCCTCCGCTCACTTCGGAAACAAAACGCGCCTCGTCCCCAATAAAAAACCACGCTTTCGCGTGGTTTCTAAATGGGGAACGCGAGCGGGACCTGCCCGACGACCGCCTCCGCTCTCTTCGGAAACAAAACGCGCCTCGTCCCCAATAAAAAACCACGCTTTCGCGTGGTTTCTAAATGGTGGACGTGATCGGGATCGAACCGACGACCTCCTCGTTGCGAACGAGGCGCTCTCCCAGCTGAGCTACACGCCCGAAAAATCGGTTTTTTACGTCTGGGGTTTCCTTCTGACATATTTATTATAGCATATCCAAAATCAAAAAGAAAAATTTTTTACGGTGTTTAATGATGTTTACCGATGATATTTTTCAACCTATCTACAATATCTTCTCCCGCTTGTTTATCTAAGGCCTGCTGCACTAGATCCCGCCCGAAAACATCTTTTATTCCCGTATCAGCCCCCGCCGCCAACAGCATTTCTAAGCTCTCTTTACTTTTGTTGTTTAAGGCTACAGTTAAAGGCGCTTGCCCTAAGGTGTCTTTTGCATCTGGGTCTGCCCCTGCCGCCAATAATAATTTTGCATACTTTAAATACCCACGCCGCAAGCAAAAGAGTAAAAAACTCTCTCCGAAAAAAATAAACATGGGGTCCTCCGCACCCAAAATTTCCTTAAGCGCAGGGATATCTCCGTGTTTAAGAAACGCTAGCGCACTCAATAGCGCACGGGATTTAGAATCTGTAAATTTAGCGGTGTATTGCTGCAATAACTCTGCAAAAAAAAGATCCCCCGTACGCAAGGCCGCATACAATGCATTATAGGGTAAACTAAGGTTTTGCGGCCAGTTTACGTCCGCCCCCGCTTCAAGTAACATACTCATCAGCGGTGCGTTTTTCTTACTAATAGCCGCCCATAGAGCAAAAGAACCGTCCAGTACAGACAACCAAGTATCCTTGTCTGGTTCGTCATCCAGCTGCCCAGCTATGTTCACATCCGCCCCTTGCTGAATTAAAAAGCGCGCCTGCTCATTATTTCCCATAACACACGCCCGCAGCAAAGCGGTGGCGGTAGCGTGTGCAGAAACGCCGTAGTGGGGTTCCAAGTAACCCCATGCGGGGAAATTTGGAAGATTTCCCTCAAAACAAGGAGTGGCATTTACGTTAACACCGGCTTCCAACAATATTTTTTGTACAGGAACAGTTCCATACACAAAAGCACGCTGGCGCGTTAAATCGTCAGTATCTGGCAAATGGGTTTGAATATAGGCAGCATCCCCTTCTGTTGCTTTGCGGATAAATGCCAAATTTCTTTCTTCCATAAAATTTCCTGTTGGACTATATTTCATTTTACACCAAAATACGTTTTTGCGCAAAATTTCTGTTTACATCTACAGATATAATAAGGCATAAAAAAAGATTTTTCTAACCGGTTTCCACATTGAAACAACCTCTTAGAAAAGATACAATATACGGGTACTCCATTTATTTTTTTATAGAGGGAATTATGTCTAGCAAATATCGCGTGAAAGACGTGGGCCAATACCTGGGC
>CALUZE010000098.1 GCA_944325235.1 uncultured Elusimicrobiales bacterium
AAAGAGACGAGGAAAATGAAGACAAAGGCCCAACCCGATTGAGGGCATTCCCGTGTTTTTTTTTTTTGATAAATTTTGGCTATGAACAAAATTTATCAAAAAACCCTCCCGGCGGGGAAAAACGCCGGATTTACGCTGATAGAGCTGTTAGTGGTCGTTTTAATTATTGGTATTCTGGCGGCGGTTGCTTTGCCGCAATACGAAAAAGCCGTGATGAAAGCGCGGGTGGCTAAATTATTGCCTTTTTTTGCGGCTATGAAACGCGGTCGTGACCTTTATATTACCGACGGTGGGAGCAAGATCTGCTTGGATTTGGGGGCGTTTGCCGATATGGCCGGGATAGATTATATGTCCTATGAAATGTTGGAAACCAACCGGCACTTGTATTGCGATTCGCGGGTAAAACTGACCCCGGAACTAACTTTGCGTTCGGTAAACGGAGGGATGTATCACGAGAATCCTTTTACAGGGAAATATGGTTTCTATTTGATGATGATTTTTGCACCCGGGACGGCTTCCAGCATGGGGGAACAAGAAGGCACCCTGTTATGTATTTATTACACGGACAAAGGGGAGAGCTATTGCAAGGCGCTGGCCAACGGAGGAGAGAAAAAAGAAAAGTGCCCGATGCATCAATGTTATGTAATGCGTTAACTGAAATGGAATATAAAAACGCCCCGCTTGCGCGGGGCGTTTTTTAAGCGGCGTAAATTATTTGCCCAAGAGCGACAACAACACCCCCGCCGCCACCGCACTGCCGATTACGCCCGCCACGTTGGGGCCCATCGCGTGCATCAGGAGGTAGTTGTTCTTGTCGTATTCCAACCCGATTTTGTTGGAAACGCGCGCCGCCATCGGCACGGCCGACACGCCGGCGGAACCGATAAGCGGGTTGATTTTATTCTTGCTGAAGCAGTTCATCAGTTTGGCCAGCAACACGCCAGAAGCCGTGGCAATGGAGAAAGCGATAATGCCCAGCACCAAAATGCCCAGCGTTTCGGTTTTTAAGAATTGGCTGGCCTGCAGTTTGGAACCGACCGACAGCCCGAGCAAAATGGTGGTAATGTTGCAGAAGTCATTTTGCAGGGTTTTGGACAAGCGTTCCGCCACGCCCGATTCTTTAATCAGGTTGCCAAACGTCAGCGCGCCGATTAAGGGCGCCGCATCCGGCAGGAGGAACGCGCACAGGAGCAGCAGCACGAGCGGGAACAAAATTTTCTCGCGTTTGGAAACGGGGCGCAGCTGCGTCATTTTGATTTTGCGTTCCGCGTCGGTGGTCAACAGCTTCATAATGGGCGGCTGGATAATCGGCACCAGCGCCATATACGAATAGGCCGCCACGGCAATGGCACCCAACAGCTGCGGTGCCAAGCGGGAGGTTAAAAAGATGGCCGTCGGGCCGTCTGCCCCGCCGATAATGCCGATAGAGGCCGCTTCTTTCAGGCCAAACGCAAACGGCTGCGCGTCGCCAAAGTGCACGTACGAAAGCGCAATGGCGCCAATCAGCGTGGCAAAAATGCCAAACTGCGCCGCCCCGCCCAACAGGGCCGTTTTGGGGTTGGCAATCAGCGGGCCGAAGTCCGTCATCGCGCCGACGGACATAAAGATAAACAGCGGGAACAGCCCCGTCTGAATACCGGCGTCGTACACGATGCGCAAGAAACCGCCCGCTTCGGCAATGCCCGCCAACGGAATGTTGGACAGCAGGCCGCCGAAGGCAATCGGGATTAAAAGCAGCGGTTCAAACTGCTTTTTAATCCCCAGCCACAACAGAAAGCAGCAAACCGCCATCATCACCAGCTGCTGCCAGGTGAGCGCATAGAGCGAAGTGGCGTGTGCAATTTTGGTAAGAGAAGTTAAAATATCCATAGGTTCCCTCTCTTATTTGATGTCGGCCAGCGTATCGCCGGTTTGCACCTGGTCGCCTTGTTTCACGGCAAAGTGAATGGTGCCGGAGCCCGTGGCCGCAATGGAGGTTTCCATCTTCATCGCTTCCAGGACCATAATTTCCTGCCCTTCGCTGACGTGTTCCCCTTCTTTGGCGCTCAAGCGCAGTACCGCGCCCGGCAAGGGGGATTTGACCACACTGCCCGCACCGGCGCCGGCAGCAGGCTTTTTGTCGGCCTTGGCGTCCGACGCAGCGGTGGATACATCGTAGCGTTTGCCGTTTACGACGGCGCTGTCGCCGTCAAACACGACTTCGTACGCTTTGCCGTTTACGGTCACTTTCACGGCGTCGCCCGCTTTGGCGGACGCTTTTTTGGCGTCGGCCGCCCAGCGGATGCCGTTCACTTTGGCTTCGCCTTTCAAATACAAGAGCCCTTTGTCGGCGCAGGTGGCCACGATGAAAACGTTTTCTTCCGTTACCGGCAAGCCCGCTTCTTTGAGTTTGGCTTCCGCCACTTTGAGGCCTTTCTTCGGGTCGGCGTCGTTGATTTCAAGCGGCGTTTTCTTGGTAGGCGGCAAGCCCAGCTGTTCGCTGGCTTCCTTCACTACGGCCGGATCGGGTTCCACCGGCGTTTTGCCGAAGTAGCCCAATACCATTTTGCCGTAGCCGGGGGTGATTTTCTTCCAGGGGCCGAACATGACGTTGCTGTACGCCTGCTGGAAGTAGAACTGGGAAACGGGGGTGACGGACGTGCCGAACCCGCCCAATTTGACGCATTCGCCCATGGCTTTTACGACTTCGGGGAATTTGTCAAAGGTGCCGTTGTCGCGCATCATTTGGGTGTTGGCCGTCAACGCGCCGCCGGGCAGCGGAGAGAACGGAATAATCGGGTTGACCGCGGTGGCCTCGGGCGGCAGGAAGTATTTGCTCATGCATTCCTGAAACACGTTTTCGGCTTCCTGGATTTTTTTGGTATCAATATCCAGCGTGTAGTCCGTGCCGCGCAGGGCGTGCCACATCGTTAAAATATCGGGCTGGCAGGTGCCGCCGGACGTAGGCCGCATGGAAAGGTCCAGCTGGTCGGCGCCGGCGTGGATGGCTTCCAGACAGCAGGCAATGGAGTTGCCGGCCGTTTCGTGCGTATGGAACACGATTTTGGTGCCTTCGGGCAGCAGGCGGCGGGCCATGGCGATGGTCTTGCCGACGGTGGACGGAGTGGAAGTGCCGGACGCGTCTTTAAAGCAGACGGAATCAAACGGA
Organism: uncultured Elusimicrobiales bacterium; assembly: GCA_944325235.1. Classification (GTDB taxonomy): domain Bacteria; phylum Elusimicrobiota; class Elusimicrobia; order Elusimicrobiales; family Elusimicrobiaceae; genus Avelusimicrobium. Next base: position 3,149 of record CALUZE010000098.1, read on the forward strand.
ACGCCGGAATCCAAAATCTGGCGCAGGATTTTTTCGTAGAACACTTCGGTGTGGATAGTGCCGGTGTGATCCCAGCCCGGGGCCAGGGACATCATGCTTACGCACACTTCGTGCTTCAGGCCCGCATCGTGGATGCACTGGCCGGAATAAATCAGGTTGTTTACGTCGTTTAACGCATCAAAGTTGCGGATGGTGGTGGTGCCGTGTTTTTTAAACAGTTTGGCGTGGGCTTTGATGACGTCGGAAGGCTGGCTGTCCAAACCCACCACGTTCACGCCGCGGGCCAAGGTTTGCAGGTTGGCGTCCGGACCGGCGGTTTTGCGGAACGTGTCCATCATATCAAAGGCGTTTTCGTTGCAGTAAAAGAACAACGCCTGGAAGCGCGCCCCGCCGCCAAATTCCATGTGGGTAATGCCGGCATGGCGGGCGGCTTCTACCGCGGGCATAAAGTCTTTGGTAAGTACGCGCGCACCGTAGACGGATTGAAAACCGTCACGGAACGCAGTGAGCATAAAATTAATTTTTTTCATATGGGTTCCCCTCGTTTATTTTCCTTGAAATCTTCTGGCGGCGGCCACGGCCACTGCAATTAGTGCGTTGTCCTCGGCGGCGGGCACGGTTTGCGGAAAGTATTTTTCCATCGCTTGCACCAGCTTGCCCAACACTTTCATAATTCCGACCATGATGATCAGAAATACGAACACGACCAACATTCCGATTATCGTAATGTTGACGGATTGCATTATCAGATTATCTGCACTCATACAATCAGGTCTCCTATATATATTTCTTCCTGGCCGCTGGCGGTGGCGAGCAGGAGCGTCCCGCGCTCCGATACGTCCCGCACGGTGCCGAAAAGGGGTTTTTCACCGTTTTTGACGGATATTTCTTTGCCGATAAACGGGAACCGCTTTTTGTACGGTTCGCAAATGGCGGCAAAGCCTTGTGCTTCTACGGCAGGGTAGTCCTGCCAAAAATACTGCATAATGTCGTTTAACAAAAGTTGTTTGTCGGCCTGTACGCCCAACATATAGAGCGACGTGGCCGGCTGCCCGACGTCCGGCATCGTTTTTTGCCCGACGTTCACGCCCGTGCCGATGACCATCCCTTCCAACGTTCCGCCGGACAGGACGCCTTCGCTCAAAATGCCGCACAGCTTTTTGCCGTCGGCCAGCACGTCGTTGGGCCATTTTAAATAGGAGTGCGGATACAGTTTTTCAATCGCGCGGCACAAGGCCAGCCCCATCAGTTGGGTGAAGTTGGGCCAAAAATCGGTTTGCTGCGGTTTGATTAAAAGGGAAAAATACAGGCCGCCGTCCTGGGACTCCCACTTGCGGTTAAAGCGCCCGCGCCCGGCGGTTTGACGGTCCGCCGTAACGATAGTACCGTGCGCCAAAGAGGAACAGTGCTCTTTCAGGTAGTTATTGGTGGAATCTATTTCTTCAAAATGAATGATGGAGTCCATACACCCATTGTAACAAATAAAACAGGGGTCGTGGGGGTCTTTCCCCGCCGAAAAAGGGCGTTGGCCGGGCGCGTGCGTAAACCGGGAAGTAAAAAACAAAAACCCCGCCGAAAGGCGGGGAATAAAAATAGAAAGCGGGGTGTCGTACTAGAATTGCGGTGTTTTGCTTCTGGCCGCCGCAAACAAAATGGCGGAGGTCATACTTCTTTCGTCGGCGCAGTGTTTGCCGGCAATGTCAAAGGCCGTCCCGTGCGTGGGGGACGTGCGCAAGAATTTTAAGCCGGCCGTGATGTGCACAATCGGCTCGCGTGCGGCCAGTTTCAGGCCCAAAAGCGCCT
>CALUZE010000099.1 GCA_944325235.1 uncultured Elusimicrobiales bacterium
CGGCGATGAAGGACCATATCGGTACCGTCCCGTTAAAAATACCGCCGATGGTGGGCGCCACAAAGCGCTGACCCCAGGAAATGGCGGCAAACGGCAGCAAAATCAGCAAGAATCCAATCGTCCACGGCCGCCAAAGCTGTTTGACGGGACATTTTAAATTTTTTCGCTGAATCGCATACAAAACGATAAAGAAACACAACCCCGCCAGTACACGGTAAAAAGTGCCCCAGTACGGCGGCAGGCTTTCCACAATATTTTTGGACGCCAAAAAAGCCGTCCCCCAACAAAGTGCCAAACAAAATGCCAGTATGTAGCTCATAGTTTTCTCCTTTTGTATATTATAGTAAATTCCCAAAACGACCTTACCGCCAGGCGGCGGAATTCGTATAATATATAAGAGGAATTCCCTATGAAAAAACACTTGCCTGCCCTTTTATTTGTTGTATTGGCCGCCCTGGTGTGGTGGCTTTCCTTGGCGCCGCGCCGCCACCTGGCGCCGGTGGCCGAAGGCCAAAAACCAAAGGTCGTTACGTCCGGCTATGTGCCGTATACGCTGGCCAAACAGCTGGCCGGGGACTATGCCGACGTGTCCATGCTGCTGCCGGCCAATGCCGAGCCGCATTCGTTTGAGCCGACGCCCGGCGTGTTGGTGACCGTCAAAAATGCGGACATTTTTATCTATGTGTCGGACCGGATAGAACCCTGGGCCAAAGACGTGCTGGCCGCGGCCGGCCCGCAAACGCAAGTGGTGCAGGCGGCCCAATATACGCCCGCCTCGGACGACCCGCACATTTGGATGGATTTTAAAAACACCCGCAAAATTGCCCGGGCCATTGCGTCGGTACTGGTGCAAAAGGATCCCGCCCATCGCGAAGTGTACGGCGCCAACTTGCAGGCGTTGGAAAAAGAACTGCAGGAATTGGACGAATCTTACCAAAAGGGTCTGGCTTCCTGCCAAAGCCGCGAAGTCGTGCACGTGGGTCATTTGGCGTTTGGCAATTTAACCAAAAATTATAATCTTTCCCTTTCCGCGCTGGCGGGTTCTTCCCACGACGGGGAAAACTCCGTGCGCCAACTGGCGGATTTAATTCAGTTTATCCGCCAAAATCAGATTCACACCATTTTTACCGAGGAAACCCTTTCCCCGCGCTTAAGCGCCACGGTGGCCGAAGAAACCGGCGCCCAGGTGCTGCCGCTTTACACGGTGGAGCACGTCAGCAAGCAGGATTTTGACGCCAACGTGACGTACGGGGAACTGATGCGGCGCAATTTGCAAAGCCTGCAAAGGGGGCTCGGATGCCAAGCGTAATTGAAGCGCAAGATGTAAGTTTTGCTTACGTGCGCGTGCCGGTGCTGGAGCATATTTCGTTTGCGGTCAACGCGGGCGACTATGTGGGCATTATCGGCCCCAACGGCGGCGGAAAGACCACGCTGTTAAAATTGCTTTTAGGCTTGGAAAAAGGCAAAGGCCAAATCAAGCTGTTCGGTCAGCCGCTGCGCACGTTTAAAGCGTGGCGCAAAATTGGCTACTTGGCGCAAAAGAGCCCGGTGTCGCAAGGCGGGTTCCCGGTGTCGGCCGAAGAAGTGGTGCTGATGGGCCTTTCGGAAAGGCACGGCAGCGGCGTATCGGTCAGCGAGTTAAAACAAGTGCACGAAGCCATGCAGAAAACCCGCACGCGGGAATATGCGGGGCGGATTTTCCACGATTTGTCCATCGGCCAACAGCAGCGCGTATTGTTGGCGCGGGCGCTGGTAAGCCGGCCGGAACTGCTGATTTTGGACGAGCCTTCCACCGCGTTGGACCCCGAATCGCGCGAGATGTTTTTTGATTTGCTGGGTGAGTTAAACACCCGCTTTGGCGTAACGATTTTGCTCATCACGCACGACACGGGCGAAGTGGGCAAGTATATTTCCAAATTTATGTATATAGACAAAACCCTCGTGTTCTACGGCACCAAGCAGGAATTTTGCCATTCTGCCGCCGTGGCCGAAAAACTGGGCGCTTTTGCCCAGCACACCATAGATCATTTGCACAACCACGGCCGCTGCCCACTGGGCGGGTCGTGCGGGGAGGAGGTCAGATGATTACGGAATTTTTGAGCTACGGGTTTGTGCAGCGCGGGCTGGCGGCCGGTTCGCTGGTGGCGGCGGCGTGCGCCTTATTGGGGGTGTTTTTGGTGCTCAAGCGTTTGTCGCTTATCGGCGACGGAATGAGCCACGTGTGTTTGACGGGCGTGGCGGCGGCGCTTTTATTGTCGGCCAATCCGGTGTACGTATCGGTGCCGGTGGTGGCGGCGGCGTCGCTGGGCATTATGAAGCTGGCGCAGAAATTTAAAATCTATGGCGACGCCGCTATCGGCATTGTCAGTGCGGCGGGGCTGTCGGTCGGGCTTTTGATTACCGCGCTGGCCGGCGGATTTAATACCGATTTATTGGGCTATTTGTTCGGCAGTATTTTGACCGTTTCCAAGGACGAAGCCGTGTTATGCGGCCTGTTGCTGGCGGCGGTTTTAGCCGGGCTGTTTTTTTTCTACCGGGATTTGACTTCCGCCTGTTTTGACGAACCTTTCGCCCGCACCCGCGGCATTGCCGTGCAGACTATTAATACGGTGCTGGTGGTGATTACGTCCGTAGCCGTGGTGCTGGCGTTTAAAGTGGTGGGCATTTTCCTGATTTCGGCCCTGCTCATTATTCCGCCCGTTTCGGCGTTGCTGATTTCGCGCACGTTTAAACAAGTGCTGTGGCTGGCGGCGTGCTTTGGCGTGGCCAGCGTGTGGGTGGGCGTGTATTTGTCGTTCGTGTTCAACATTCCGTCCGGCGCCACGATTATTTTGGTCAACTTGTGTATTTTGGCTTTATCCTACGGTTGGAGCAAAATGGGGGGGCTCAAAAATGCCCGCTAAAAAGCCCGACATTTCCACCCTGTTAAAAACGCTTAAACAGCTTTACCCCAAGCACATTATTCCGCTGCACCACCAAAACGCGTGGCAATTGCTGTGCGCGGTGATTTTGTCGGCCCAGTGCACGGACGAACGCGTGAACCAAATTACGCCCGCATTGTTTGCAGCCTATGCCACCCCGCAGGCAATGGCCCAGGCCGATATCAAAGACGTGGAAAAACTCATCCACTCCGCCGGTTTTTACCACAGCAAAGCTTTGTCGTTAATTGAAAGTTCCAAGCGCATCAGCGAAGTATACGGCGGCGAAGTGCCGCAGCATATGAAAGATTTGCTCACCCTGCGCGGCGTAGCGCGCAAAACCGCCAACGTGATGCTGGGGGATTATTTTAAAAAGCCCGAAGGCATTGTGGTGGATACGCACATCAAACGGCTGTCCTACCGGCTGGGGCTTACCAAACAAACGGACCCTGTAAAAGTGGAACAGGATTTGATGAAACTGATTCCGTATAAATATTGGGGGTGGTTTGGCATTGCGCTTATTCTGCACGGCAGGCAGGTGTGCAACGCCCGCAAGCCGGCGTGCAGCCGCTGCCGGCTGGCCCCGATATGCCCCCGAAACGGCGTGAAAATTTCCGAATGAGAGGAATGATATGAATTTTCGTGAATGGAATCGGCGCAAGAATAATTGGCTGCGTTTGCAAAAGGGAAAGTGGGCCGCCGCTCTGTTGGGCAAGGCCGCTTGTTCCCCGTATACACCCGCACAAGTAAAGCGCGTGCTGGTGCTGCGTAACGATAACAAATTGGGGGATATGCTAGTCAGTTCCGTCTTGTTCCGGGGGCTGCGGCAGCTGTTCCCCCAGGCCCAAATAGACGTTGTGGCCGGGAAAGTAAATGCCTGCTTGCCCGAGCAAAATGCGGATATTCATCGCGTCTATCTTGCTTCGGAGTCGTTTTGGCCGCTGCTGCGCTGTGGAATTCGTTTGCGCAAGAAACGGTATGATTTGTATTTAGACCTGGATGCTGCGCCCACTTTGTCTTCTCTGGTATTTTTGAAGTTATTGGCACCCCGCTGGGCGTTTGGATTTAACCGCAAAAACTATCCCTTATATACTTTAACCCAAGAAGTTTCTTTAACCCGTTTACACATTACCCAATGGTATGAACAGGCTTTGCGGCAATTGGGGTTTGCGGGCACCCTGGATTGCACGTATCAGCTTCCCCTGCCGGAAATTGCCCGGCAGCGGGCTGGAGCTTTTTTGGAACAGCTTCCCCGGCGCGGCCGCCTGATTGCGGTCAGTCCGCTGGGTGCCAGCCTGCATCGTTCTTTTTCGGCAGAACAAATTGAACAGGTGGCGCGTGCTTTTCCGCAAGATAATTGGGTGTTATTGGGCCAGCCCGGTCGGCTGAAAGAATGGCTGGCGGATCGCAAGATAGAGAACGTCTTTCCCTTCTATAACGGGGCGGATATTTTCCCGGCGGCTGCGGTATTGCAGCAGGCCGATATCCTGTTAACAGTAGATACTTTTTGGGTGCATGTCGCTTGCGCGTTGCAAAAAAACGCCTTGGCGGTGTACCAAAAAGGAGAGGACAATTGGACGGTTTGGCGGCCTAATTACAAAGGAGTGACTTCCTTGTTTTGCAGCGGAGAGCAGAAACAAATGCCGCCGCAAAAAATAATTGAAACGCTGCAAGAACTGCTGGATAAAAAATAAAATGTAAAACGCTCCGCCTGAGCAAGGCAGCATTTGGGCCCTTTCCCGGGGTGTCCAACGCAAAGGTTCCATGGTTGGTTATCCCGGTGTAATAGCTGCATGGGGCTGGCTAAAGACAGGGCAACGCTTCTATACCTTCGGGGCGTACAACCCCGCGTATGCGGCCGAAAAGAGACGACGAGAATGACGAGACAGGCCATACCCGTTTGAGGGCATTGACTTGTTTTTTTTTTTTTTTTTTTAATTTTTGCTATGAACAAAATTTATCAAAAAACCCTCCCGGCGGGGTAAAACGCC
>CALUZE010000100.1 GCA_944325235.1 uncultured Elusimicrobiales bacterium
CCCGTTGTTTATATTTATTCTTTTTTGGGAATGGGCTGCGGGCCAGTGTGATAACGGGGCCAGACAAACCAGCAGAAAAGGGTTGATTTGTTTTTTTTTTTTGATACACTGGACCCGACGGGCAGACTGTCACTTTTCGGGTACTGCTTCCACGCTTAAATCCGCCCGCCTTGGAGGTTTGGATGAAAAAAGGTTTTACGTTGATAGAATTGCTGGTTGTTGTACTAATCATTGGTATATTGGCGGCGATTGCGGTGCCGCAATACACCAAAGCCGTAGAAAAAAGCCGTATGAGCGAAGTATTGACGATGATACGTTCGTTGGAACAGGCGGTGGATGTGCATGTGTTAGCTAATGGAATTGATTCCTATAATATAGATGTCCTGGCGGATGCAGATATTGATTTGGAAAATTTAACTTCACGTGAGGTTTCAAATAACGTTCCTGCGCGTTGTTCTAAAGATTGGTGTTATCTGACGGCGTGCCATGAGGGAACTTACTGTGCGGTAGGTGCTGCACGCGTTACAGAGGAGTATAACGGCGTTGGCCGCGGAAATGTAATGTATGGGATGACGAGTATGCGCAACTTAGATGGGGAGTGGACGAAAACTTACCAAATATGCAAATGGTCCGGCGGGGATATTTTTTCTTCGCTTCGTGCATTAGGGTATACCGAAGATTCTTGTAGAAACTGGTGGTGATATAGGTAGAAACGGATGCAAATATTGAATTCTTTTATTCATAGCCCCGGGCAACCCCGGGGCTGTTTTGTGGGGGAAATCCAGCCAGACCAAAGAAAAACCGGGCGTTTGCCGCGGTGCAAAAAGCGCTTGACTTGGAGTTTGCTCCAGTTGGTACAATACTTATTAGGTGTTTTTTACTTTACATAAGGAGCAACCAATGAAACAAGCAAAACTGGCGTTATTGGCTTGCGTGGGCCTTTGTTTGGCGGCGTGTTCCGCCCACAAAGAAGAAGCCGCCCAAGCGCAACAACCGGCTAAATCCGTGGTCTATTTTACTACGGACATCAGCCCCGAAGGGTTAGTGAAGATTTACGATAAAATCGCCCAAGATGTGCAGGGCAAAGTGGCCATCAAAGTGCACACCGGCGAACCGCACGGCCCCAACATCATCCCGCGGGATATGGTCAAAGCGCTCCAGCAGCATATCCCCAACAGCAACATCGTGGAAACCAACACGCTTTACGAAGGCGGCCGCCACACCACCGAACTGCACCGCCAAACCCTTAAAACCAACGGGTGGGATTTCTGCAAAGTGGACATTATGGACGAAGACGGCGCCGTAATGCTGCCCATTAAAGGCGGCAAGCACTTTAAAGAAATGTCCGTTGGCAAAAATTTGCTGAACTACGATTCCATGGTTGTGTTGACCCACTTTAAAGGGCACACGATGGGCGGCTTTGGCGGCTCGCTTAAAAACATTGCCATCGGCTGTGCGGACGCCAAAGTGGGCAAAGCCATGCAGCACGGCAGCAACGGGGCGGACTTGTGGCGCGCCAATAAAGAGCTGTTTATGGAACATATGGTGGAAGGCGGCAAAGCCGTAACCGACCACTTCGGCAAGCATATCGTGTACATTAACGTCTTGCGCAATATGTCCGTAGATTGCGATTGCACCGGCACTGCCGCCGCGGAGCCCAAAGCGCGCAACATCGGCATTTTGGCTTCTACCGACATTTTGGCGGTGGACCAGGCGTCCATTGATATGGTGTACGCGTTGCCGGAAGAAGAATCGCACGATTTAAAAGAACGCATTGAATCGCGCAAAGGGCTCAGACAGCTTTCCTATATGAAAGAACTGGGCATGGGCAACGACGAGTACGAATTGGTCAATATAGACTAATCCCCTTGTACAAAAAACCCCGCTTGCTTTGGCAGGCGGGGTTTTTGTTTGCTCCAAATGCAAATGGTGCTCCCGCGCGCTAATTTATATAATTTATCTATGCATGTAAAACACCTGATTTATTCTTCCCGCCCGCTGTGCGTAACGTACGAAACGCTGCGCTGGCTGTGGCACAAGATTTTCTTTTTTATTCACACTCACACCCCCGTTTGGTACCGCTTTGACAAAAAACACCAGCCGGGCGAAGCCGTGCACGAAACGCTGCCGCTTACTAAAACCTGGTACCGCATTTGCCGCCCGCTCTACCGGCACGAACACGTGTATTACGATTTGTCCAAAGCCTTGCAGGCCAACCCGCAGGTAAAGGGTGTGGCGCTTATCTTTTTTATGGGCATTGGCGATTATTTGTACACCACGCCGATGTTGGCCGCCCTCAAGCAGAAATACAAAGATTTGCCATTTTATGCTTACGTCGGTGCCCAGTTTGACCGCAACAATTCTCCCCTGGTGGGCAAACTGCTTGCCGAAAACCCGCACTTTGAAAAAGTGTTTTATTTTAACGGCACCCGCCACCCGCTGATTTGGAAAAATTACGACTATTCGGACGCGTTTAAAGACATCCCGGAAGGGTTCTTGGCCGTGCCCGTGTATTACGATTACGGCGTGCATGTAAAGCACCGCGTGACGAGCTTGTTTGAAACATTTTCCCTGCCGGTGCCGGACGAAATCCCCGCGCCGGTGATGTATTTCCCCAAAGAAATCGCGCCCGCGGTGGCCGATTACCTCTCCCGCGCGCGCCAAGGCGCCCGGGGCAAAAAAGGCATTGTGTTCTTGCAGCTGGATTCGCGCGGCTCTAATTACGTCTACCCGCATATGAAGGCGCTTAGCGAGGGGCTGATAAAAGAAGGGTACTATGTGATGAGCGTTACCAAAGGCGGCCCCGTGGAAAACCCGGACTATCTGGAAATTGACATCAAAAAATTGGCCATCAACCAAACCTGGCAGTTTTTGTCCGTTTTAAAGCAGGAGTTCCCGCTGTACGTGATAGCGGTCAACTCGGTTTTCTGGGCGGCGTCGGCGGGGCTTGGCTTGCCCAATTTGGGGTTGCAGCACTGGATAGACAAAAAAGTGCACAACCTGTGGTACCCCAATATAGAGGTGGTGACGGATTATATTTATCCGCTCCTGCCGCGGGAAAAACAAATCCACGCCCCGGCCGAAAGCTATACGCGCCACAACAAAAAAATCATTGATTACAAACCCGATTGGGTGATTAAGTGGTTTAAAGAAAAGTTTGGCAAATAAAAAAGGCTCCGTAAAAACGGAGCCTTTTTTGAAGTTACTTATATTCGTTGTAGCTGACGATTTCTTCCAGCGTTTCGCGCGGGCGCGGGGCCGGTTCTTCGGCCGGGTAGCCCAGGGCAATTAAGTGTTCAATTTTTTTGCTTTTGGGCAGGTGGAAAAATTTTTCGGCCTTGTCCGAATTAAGCCACCCAATCCAGCAGGTGCCCAGGCCCAAATCCTGCGCGCGCAGCACCAGGTGTTCGCCGGAAATCCCCTGGTCCACCAGGTAAAATTCCGTCCGGCGGAAGAAGTTGCCCACGCGGCTGGTAAAGTTGCCCCGGTCGGACACGGCGGCAATCAGCACGGGGGCTTTTTCGGCAAATTTGGTCATGCTGTACACGCCGGAAAACGCCTCCTTGCAAAAGGCCTCTTTTACTTTCGGGTCGTCAATCACAATGTAGTGCCACGGCTGGGAGTTGCAGGCCGAGGGCGCCAGGCGCGCCGCTTCCAGGCACGCGTTTATTTTTTCCCGCTCTACCGGTTTATCCTGATATTTGCGGATGCTGCGGCGGGATTTGATAACGTCCATTAATTCCATAAATTGTACCCCTGATATAAGAAGATAAAAATATCTTACCAAATTGGCCGTCGGTTTTTATAAAATAACAGTGTTATGCAATTTACCAAATACACAGGACTCGGAAACGATTTCGTCATATTGGACGGAAAAACCGCGCGCAACGTGCAGGACCCGTGCGCGCTGGCACCCAAAATTTGCGACCGCCACTTCGGCGTGGGCGCGGATGGCCTGGTGCTGCTGCTCCCCTCGGAAAAAGCCGATATGCGCATGCAAATCATCAATTCCGACGGCAGCGAGGCCGAAATGTGCGGCAACGCCACCCGCTGCGTAGCCCTGCATTTGTACCGGCGGGGCATCGTGCCCAAAAAACAAATTTCGCTGGAAACGCTGGCCGGCATTATTCATACCGATATCGTCAACGACGTCACCGGCACGGTGCGCGTGGATATGGGCGTGCCGCGGCTGTTGCGGGGGGAAATCCCGATGACGGGCATCGCCAGTGCGCGTGCCGTAAACGTGCCGCTGCGTGCGTGCGGAACGGAATTTTGCGGGACGGCGGTGTCTATGGGCAACCCGCACTTTGTGGTGTTTGTGCCCAACGCCGAAAAGGCCCCCGTGGAAACCTGGGGCCCCGCGCTGGAAACCAACGAAGCCTTTCCCAAAAAAACGAATGTGGAATTTGTAGAAGTGCTTAACGAACGCACCGTGCGTATGCGCGTGTGGGAACGCGGCGCCGGCATTACCAAAGCCTGCGGCACGGGGGCGTGCGCCACGGTGGTGGCGTGTGTGCTAAACCGCAAAACCATTGAACAGGTAACCGTCAAGCTGGACGGGGGCGACCTGCTGATTGAGTGGCCGGTGGGCAAAGCCAATATCTTTATGACGGGCCCCGCCACCGAAGTGTTTACCGGCGAATACAAGGGGGCGTGATGAGCGTTTTAAACGAAAATTATTTGAAACTGCCGGGCAGTTATTTGTTTTCCACCATTGCCAAGCGCGTGGCCGCCTATAAAGAGGCCCACCCCGGCGCGCAGGTAATCAGCCTGGGCATTGGGGACGTGTCCCGCCCGCTGGTGCCGGCCGTGATTGCGGCGCTGCATAAAGCGTCCGACGAGATGGGCCGCGCGGAAAC
>CALUZE010000101.1 GCA_944325235.1 uncultured Elusimicrobiales bacterium
CGATTATTTCAATCATATTAAATGCCAAACGCCGTCAAAATGGCGGTTAAGAAATAGTCCAGCACCAAAATCAACACAATCGTCGTCACCACGGCGCCGGTGGTGGATTTGCCCACCCCTTCGGCCCCGCCGCGGGTGCTGATGCCTTTATAGCAGCACACCGTGCCCACCATAAACGCAAACACGAACGATTTGATAAACCCGTGCATAAAATCGCGCACGCCCATGAACGAAGTGATGTCCGTGATGTACACTTCCCCGGGTACGCCCAGCGCATAAACGGCCACCAGGTAGCCGCCCAATACGCCAAACAGGTTGGAAAAAAGCGTCAAAATAGGCATGGTGAGCAAAAAGCCGAACATCCGCGGAATAACCAGGTAGCGAATCGGGTTCGTGCCCAGCGTGTACAACGCGTCAATCTGTTCGGTCACGGCCATCGTACCGATTTGCGCCGTTACGGCCGCACCCGCCCGTCCGGATACCACCACACTGGTCAGCACCGGGCCCAATTCGCGGATGAGCGAAAACGTAACAATCGTGCCGACGAAAATCGGATCGCCGAAGATGTTGCCAATCGTATTGCCGGCCTGCAAGGCCAGCACCATCCCCGTAAACAGGCTGGTCAGCGCCGTGACGCCCAGGGATTCCACCCCGATGGTCACGCTTTGGTCCACCGCCTGGCGGAATTCAAAACGCGAATGAATCAACCAAAAGAAGCAGGAGCGTACCATTTCGGCGGCTCCGCCCACTTGGTCAAACAGGTGCGTCATGTATTTTCCGATGGCGGTAAACATTATTCTTTATAAATCCTCGGCACGCGCGGCATTAAGAGCGTGCACAGTTCGTAATCAATGGTACCGGCTTTTTCGGCCAGTTCGGCATAGGTTACTTCTTCGTCCCCCTGCCGGCCGACGGCGACGGCTTCGTCCCCCACGGCTACGGGGCCCGCCTCGGTGATGTCCACCATCAGCATATCCATCGTTACGTTGCCCAACACGCGGCAGCGCTTGCCGCGGATTAAAATATCCGCCTTGTTGGAAAGCGCACGCAAATAGCCGTCCCCATACCCCAAGGGCAAGGTGGCCACTTTCATCGCGCGGGGCGCAATAAAGCTGCGGTTGTAGCTGATGCTGCTTCCGGCGGGAACGTCCTTGACGTACACCACGCGGGTTTTTAACGACAAAATCGGTTCAAAGCCTTTTTCCAGCCCAAAGGCGCTGTGCCCCGTGCGCACCATATCGTAATGGGCGTCCGGCCGGGCCACAATGGCCGACGAGGCCGCCACGTGGCAGAGCGGGATGTGCATGCCGTGCAATTTGGCATTGGTCAGCGTGTCGCGGTAGTAGCCGATTTGCGCCTCAGTATACGTGGGGTCCGTTTCCACGCTGGACAAATGCGTGTACAGCCCTTCCAGCACCACGTGCGGGCTGTGGGCCAAAAAATCAATGACGTTAAACACGCCGCCGCGGCGGGTGCCGATGCGGCCCATTCCCGTGTCCTGCTTGACGTGGCAAAGCGCTTTCTTGCCCAGCTTGGCGGCAATTTCGCTCACGGCTTTGGCCGCGTCCAGGCTGGCGATGGTGATGGCCAGGTTGTGGTTGATGGCGTATTCAAACGCTTCAAACGGGTAGATGCTGCCCAACACCAAAATGGGCAGCGTAACGCCCGCCTGGCGCAGGGCCATGCCTTCTTCCACCGACGCAGTACCAAAAAAATCGCTCAGCTGGCGCTGCTGCAAAAACAGGCCCAGCTTTTCCGCCCCGTGGCCGTAGGCGTTGGCCTTCAGCACGGTCAGCACCTTCACGCCCGGGCCGGCCTGCTCGTGCACTTTGCGCATATTGCGGGCCAGCTTTTTTAAATCCACTTCGGCAATGGTTGGTCGTAAAATCGGCATGGACATAGGTTACTCCGGTAAATTCATCATGGTATTGCCGCCGGCCGGCTGGGCGGTTTCCATATGTTCCGGCGCCGGGTTGGTAAAAAGCGCATACTCGCCGAAGAAGGCCAAATCAATATCCCCCACCGGGCCGTTGCGCTGTTTGGCGATAATCAGCGTGGCTTTGTTTTTGAGCGATTCGTCATCGCGTTTGTAGTACGCCTCGCGGTGAATCAGGGCCACCACGTCGGCGTCCTGTTCAATGGAGCCGGATTCGCGCAAGTCGGAAAGCTGGGGTTTGTTGTCCGTGCGGGATTTATCCTCGTTTTTGCGGCTTAACTGCGAAAGCGCCAGCACCGGCACGTTAAGCGTGCGGGCCAGGTCTTTGAGCATACGGGAAATTTCGGCCACTTCCTGCTGGCGGCTTTCCGTGCGGCGTTCCCCGCCGCGGATGAGCTGCAAATAATCAATTACGATAAGCCCCAACTCTTTGCCCTGTTTTTTAAGCTCCGAGGCCAACCGCCGCGAGCGCATACGCAGTTCCGTAATGGAAATGCCGGACGTATCGTCTATGTACATCGGCGCGGCGGCCAGGCGGCCCAGCTCACGCGTTAAATCGGACCATTTGCTCTGCTCGTAATAGCCGGTACGCAATTTGTAAATTTCCACCATGGCGGCGGCGCCGAGCATACGTTCAAAAATAATGTGCCGTCCCATTTCCAGCGAGAAAAACGCCACCGGGATTTTGCAATCCACGCACGCGTGGTGCGCAATGTTCAGCGCCAGCGCGGTTTTGCCCTGGCTGGGGCGCGCGCCCAAAATAATCAGGTCGGACTTGCGCAGCCCGCCGGTTTTGCGGTCAAATTCGTCCAGCCCCGTCGGCACGCCCTGAATGGCGCTTTTGTTGCGCACGGCTTTTTCCAAAATTTCAATCACTTCCGGGGCCAAATCTTTGGACGACACAAACCCGGTCAGTTTTTGTTTTTGGCTCAGTTTATAAATCTGGTCGGCGGCGTCGTCAATCAGCACCTGGGGGTCGTCGTCTTCCTCTTTATAGCAGCGCTGCACCAGGCTGGTGGCCGTGCGGATTAAATCGCGCACGACGAATTTTTTGTAAACAATTTCCGCATAGTGCTTTACGTGCGCCGCGGTGGACACTTTGTCCACCAGCTGGGTCAAATACAGTTCTCCCCCCAGCTGCGTGAGTAGGTGCTCTTTTTTGAGTTCTTCCGTCAGCGTGATGATATCTACTGCCTGGTTGCGGTCGGCCAAGGCTTTCATGGCCGCAAAAATCTTTTGGTGCGCTTCTTTATAAAAATGTTCCGGCTTTAAAATTTCCAGCGCTTCCGTGACGGCGTCCGCCTCCAACAGCATGGAGCCCAACACGGCCATTTCCGCATCAATCGCCTGCGGGGGGATACGTTCTTCCAACAAGTTGCTAGCCATAAAACCTCTTAAAAATAAAAATCGGAAAAATACCGCGTTTCCGCAAGCGCGCGGAAACGTATATAAGTTCATTGTAGCAATTTAACGGCTGAAAAGTCCCCCCTTCCGGCCAGCCGGCCTGTGAGAAGGCGGGAACATAAAAAACCCTTGAAAAAGCTTCAAGGGTAACCAGTCTTTAATAATTGGGGAAGCGGTAACAAGCCACGCGCGCTGAACCATAGGTGCACGTTTCTTCCTGGGTATTGGTAATCGCGCGGCACATTTTTTTGGCCCAATCGCCCGTTGGCATACAAAAAACGGCCCCCGGCTGTGCATTTAGAAGTTTAGCACTTGGCGGACTTAAAACCATATACAAGAAAAACCCCCGATTGGTAGTACCGGGTTCTTTAAAGGTAGTACTATACACCCCGCCATTCACGGACCTAAACGACAAATCAGAAGAAATTTTTAAGGTATAATTGCAATACGTATTATCCCCCGTAAACACGGCAGATTCGTACCCAATCCCGGCGGCATCGGCAAAAGCCCCCAAATCCATACAAAGACTTCGGCCTCCGTCCAAAAGATACAAATCGCGGCCGCGTTTTAGTTCTTTAAACCACGGCAAAATGCGGGCCACGCGGCTTTTCATTACCGCTTTTTCATACTGCGGCAGGGCGACCGCCGCCAAAATGCCGATGATTAAAACCACTACTAACAGCTCTATTAGCGTAAATCCGAGGCTTTTATTCGCCGGGGATGATTTTTGATAAATTTTGTTCATAGCCAAAATTTATCAAAAAAAAAAAACGAGTCAAGGCCCTCCCAATCGCGGGGGGTGCCGCGGACGGAGCACCCTTCGGTGCGCAAGCGGAACCCGCAAACGGGAGGTCGGCGCAGGGAGCCCCACCGGCCTGTGGCTGCTGTTTATGACCGAGCTGTGGGAACGCTTCAGCTACTATGCGATGCGCGGGATTTTGATTTTCTATATGATTTACCTGCTGAAAATGGAAAATACCCACGCGTCCAACATCTACGGGATTTTTACCAGTTTAGAATACCTTTCCACCTTGCTGGGCGGCTTTTTGGCCGACCGCTACCTGGGGCAAAAATGGGCCACCATTTGGGGCGGGCTGATGATTGCCGCCGGTGGGCAAGTCTATGGTCACCAAATTGGCGCCGGCGCGGTATGTGTCTTTGTTAATCGGCATTTGGTACCTGTCCAACGCCGTGGCCAACAAATTGGCGGGCGTGTACTCGGGGTATTTCCAAAAAATCAGCAACGAGCAGTTCTTCCTGTGGCTGGTGATTGTGCCGCTGGCGGTGTCGGGCGTTTTGATGCTGTCTATGAAAAAAATCAAAGCCTGGATGCACGGCGTACATTAAAATGGAATTGGTTGTATAAAAAGCGCCCCGGGAATATCCGGGGCGTTTTTTATATTAATAATTGGGGAAACGGTAACAAGCCACGCGCGCTGAACCATAGGTGCACGTTTCTTCCTGGGTATTGGTAATCGCGCGGCACATTTTTTT
>CALUZE010000102.1 GCA_944325235.1 uncultured Elusimicrobiales bacterium
GGTGCTGGACTATTTCTTAACCGCCATTTTGACGGCGTTTGGAATTTAATATGATTGAAATCATCGGCTTAAAAAAGAGCTTTGGAACCAAGGAAGTGCTCAAAGGGGTGGATTTAAAGATTGAAGAAGGCAAAACCACCTGCATTTTGGGCGGTTCCGGCTCGGGCAAAAGCACGCTGATTAAATGCTTGATCGGGCTGGAAGCGGCCACGGGCGGCAAAATTATGGTGGGGGGAAAAGACATTACCCAAATCCACAGCGAAATTAAACTCGCCGCACTGCGCCGCCGGTTCGGGTATCTGTTCCAGGAAGGGGCGCTGTTTGACTCTATGAGCGTAGGGGAAAACGTCACCTTCGGTTTAAAATACCTGACGGACACGCCCGAAAAAGACTACCCCGCCGTGATTAAGGAAAAACTGGCGCTGGTCGGCTTGCAGGAGGATGTGGCCAAGCTCAACCCCAGTGAACTTTCGGGCGGGATGAAAAAGCGCGTGGCGCTGGCGCGCGTGCTGGCGGTGGGCCCGCAAGTGATTCTATACGACGAACCCACCACCGGGCTGGACCCGATTATGTCCGACATCATCAGCGATTTGATTATGGATTTAAAGGCCAAACTGGGGGTAACGTCCGTGGTCATCACGCACGATATGCGTTCGGCCTTTAAAATTGCGGACTATATTGCATTCTTGTATGAAGGACATATTTTGATGTACGGCACGCCGGACGAATTCCGCCGGACGGATAACCCGTACGTAAAACAATTTGTGCAAGGCAGCAGTCACGGGCCGATACAAATGAAATTGATGAAGGACTGACGTTGCGGCTGCGCACGTGAATTTATTTTACACAAGGGACAATCTATGAAACCAGAAACCAAATTGGGCATTTTTACCGTATTGGGGATTATCGTGTTTGGCTTTTCGCTTTATTTTTTAGGCGGCCTTTCCGTTACGCGTTCGTATCCCGTAAACGTAACGTTTTCGGACGTTTCCGGCCTGCCGGTCAAAGCGCCGGTTAAATTATCGGGCGTGGAAGTGGGGCGCGTCAAACAAATTAAAATTGAAAACGGCCAAGTGGTCGTGGTGACGGACATCAACGAAGACATCCAAATCTACCGCAACGCACGCTTTAGCGTGGCAATGACGGGGATTATCGGCTCCAAATACTTAAAAGTGGAACAGGGCACCCCGGACGCCGGCGTGCTGCAAGCGGGTGATTACGTGCGCGGCGCCGACGAAGTGCCGATGGACGCAATGATTGCCCAAACGATGAGCAGCATTAAAGAATTTGTGGACAGCGTAAACGCCCAAGGCCAATTTGGCGAACAGCTCAACCGCACGATGGACGAAGTGCACCAACTGTCGGCCAATTTAAACCAGCTGGTGGCGCAGATGCGGCCGTATTTGTCCCGCTCGGCCCAAAACTTGGATGAAGTGCTGGCCAAGGCCGATTCCTTAATGGACAGCCTGGAAAAGAGCGAAGGCGTGATCGGCAGTTTGATTAACGACCCGCAAATGAAGGCCGACGTGCAGTCCAGCATGAAGGATTTGAAAGAAACCATGGGCGAAGTGAAAACCTTTGTGGGCAAGATGAGCCGATTCCGCGTGTATTGGGATTACGACTTCTTCTATATGCCCGAGCCCGCGTTAGCCACGAGTGACCTGGCGCTGGAAATCTATCCCTCCAGCGGCTACACCTTCTACCGCGCCGGTATTGCCAACATCGGCAACGAGGACGACGCCCTGGATTCCCGGGACTACCTGGAAAAGAACCAGTTTGACGTCCGCTTCGGCCTGTACAACAAGTGGGCCACCGTGTCCGCGGGGTTAATCCGCGGGGCCGGCGGCGTGGCGTTGGAACTCAAGCCGTTCTACGACAAAGATTTTTGGGACCGCTTTACCTTTACGGGTGAATTTTCCGACTGGGGGCGCGACCGCGTGATTAACGGGCGGCTGTTTAACAAGCCGAACTTGACCTACGGGGTGGACTTCCGCTTCAACCGCTACTTCTCCGTGGGCGCCTGGGCGCGCGACGCGCTGGAAACCAACAATTTTGCCATCAAAGCCAATGTGTCGTTTAACGACCAGGACATTTCCTCCTTCTTCGGCTTGGCCGCCATGGCGGGTTCTTGAGGCGTAAGATGAAATTTAAAACGGTTTTCGTCTGTCAAAAGTGCGGATACGAATCCCCCAAATGGGCGGGCAAATGCCCGGAATGCGGGGAGTGGAATTCGCTGGTGGAAGAAGTCAAACAACAGGAGAGCAAAAAAGCCCCTGCGCGCACGCGCAGCTTTACGGACTTTTCTTCCGACATTGTAAAACTTTCCGACAGCAAAGCCGTGCAGGAACCGCGCATCCAAACCCACATCAGCGAGTTTGACCGTCTGCTGGGCGGCGGGTTGGTAAAGGGCCAGCTGACGCTTTTGGCCGGCGCGCCGGGCATCGGCAAATCTACGCTGATGCTGCAGGTGGCGGCGGAACTTTCCAAAACGCTCAAAGTGCTCTATATTTCCGGCGAAGAAAGCATCGGCCAGATTTCCGGCCGTGCCAGCCGCCTAAATGTGAAAGGGGACAATATCTTCCTGCATTGCGAAACGGACATCCAAAAAATTGTGGAATCCGTCCAGCAGGTCAACCCCGACGTATTGATTTTGGACTCTATCCAAACCGTCTACCACCCGGAATTTACGTCTTCCGCCGGTACGGTGGCCCAGGTGCGCGAATGCACCAGCGAGTTGGTGCGCCTGTGCAAACCCAAAGGGATTATCACGTTTGTGCTGGGCCACGTTACCAAAGACGGCGAACTGGCCGGCCCCAAAATTTTGGAGCACATGGTGGACTGCGTGCTCTATTTTGATACGGAAAAAGACAACGTGCTGCGGCTGCTCCGCCCGCACAAAAACCGTTTTGGCTCCACGGGGGAAATCGGCCTGTTTAAAATGACCGGCCACGGGCTGGAATCGGTGGACAACGCCAGCGAATACTTTGCCCAAACCTCGCGCGACCGCGCTTTAAAAGGCCGCGCCTATTCCATCGCGGCCGAAGGATCCCGCCCGCTGCTTACCGAAGTGCAGGCGCTGGTGTCTCCCACGCGCTATCCGTTCCCGCGCCGCGTGGCGACGGGGGTGGATTTGAACCGTTGTTTAATGCTGTTTGCCGCGCTGGAAAAGCACATCGGCCTGTCGCTGGACAACAAAGACATTTTCGTCAGCTTAACGGGCGGCGTAAAACTCAAGGACCCGGCGCTGGATTTGGCCGTCTGTGCGGCGGTCATCAGCTCCTGCAAAGATATCCCGCTCGCGCCCGATTGGGTATTTCTGGCCGAGGTGGGCATTTTGGGCCAGATTGCCAAAGTGCCGCTGATTGACCGCCGGCTGGAAGAAGCCCAGCGTTTGGGCTTTAAAAAAGCCTTTTCGGCCCCCGTCACCCGGGACGAAAAACAAAAACTCAAAGCACTTTCTCTCTGTGAACTGCCCGATTTGAACGCCCTGGCCTTAAAGCTGCGCTAAGGGGGCTTTTTGTCCGTCGGGGTTTCCGCCTAATAAATCCTGCAAAATACGCCCGCAAAGTGCTAAAATATAGCTAGTATTATTTGGGGATTTTTCCCCGCATTTTGGAGGGCATATGCCTATTTGGATTTTTCGTATTTCTACGTTGGTGGCGTTTCCTTTCCTTACCTACAATTTCATTGACAAAGAATGGAGCAGTTTGCTGGCGGGCCTGTTGTGCGGCGCGCTGGTAGTGGGCGGGGAAGTGCTGTTTAAACGCCTCCGGCTGATTAAAATTATGATTGGCTGCTCCGGCTTTTTGCTGGGGTATATGCTGTATGTGTTTTTTGACTACGGTATGATGAACTTTGCCAATACGGACGTGATGGCCTTTTGGAACGCGTACAGCGCCAAAATTGAAATCGGCCTCATTGTGTTTGGCGTATTGGCCAGCCTGATTAAATCGCGCGATTTGGAAGGGTTGTCCTACAAAGGGCACCACTTGAAAGTGGCTGACGTAACGGCGCTGATGGACGGACGCATTGTGGATTTGTGTGAAATCAATTTCCTCTCCGGCGTGATTGTGCTGCCGGTGTTTGTATTGGACGCGCTGAACAAGATGGCCGCCTCCAAGGATCCGCTGGAACGCGCCAAAGGCCGCCGCGGGCTGGACGTGGCCTCCCGCCTGCAGGAGTTGGAAGAAATCGCCGTACGCGTTACGTCCAAAACCCCCAAAGCGGAAACGATGGAAGAACGCGTGGTGAAATTGGCCGAAAGTTTGGACGCCGAAGTGGTGACGTTGGATTTTAACATCAACAAAATTGCAGCGCTGCATAACGTAATTGCCCTTAACATCGCCGATTTGGCCACCGCCTTAAAACCGGTGGTACTGCCGGGGGAAAGCATGTCCCTGTTTATTATGAAAGACGGCAAAGAAAAAGAACAGGGCATCGGCTACCTGGACGACGGCACCATGGTGGTGGTGGAAGAAGGCCGCAAGTATATCGGCAAACGGACGGAAGTGTCGGTCTATTCCATTTTGCAAACGTCGTCGGGCAGAATGATTTTTGCCAAAGTTAAATAAGCGTATGACTAACAAGACGGGTTTTTCGTCAGCGGTGATTGTAGCGGGAGGAAGCGGCAAGCGAATGGGCCGCCCCAAACAGATGCTGCCGCTTGGCGGAAAGCCCGTTTTGGTCCGCACGGTGGAAGCATTCCAAAAAGCCGGCGTGCCGGAAATCATCGTGGTAACGCCGCCCGAAAACCGCCCGGAGCTTGACCGGCATTTTTCGGATTTGATTTAT
>CALUZE010000103.1 GCA_944325235.1 uncultured Elusimicrobiales bacterium
GCTGTATGTACAGCCTTCTTATTCGGACGTTGTCAGCTCCGGGTTTGACTTCTCCAAAGATACCACCACCCGCGCCGCTTCCACGCTGGTACGCGTGAAAAACGGGCAAACGGTGGTTATCGGCGGGTTGTTAACTTCCCGCGAAACGGACCAGACCCGCAAAGTACCGCTCTTGGGTGACATCCCGATATTGGGCTGGCTGTTTACGAGCAAGACCAAATCTAAAAACACCACCGACTTGGTCATCTTCATCACTCCGACCATCTTGGCGGAATAACAACAAGCAGTTCTCTCATCAAAGCCTGCCCCCGCTACACGGGGGCAGGCGTATAAGCAAATACACAGGGTTTAGTAAGAGGAGTAGGAAATGGCAAAACAGTTAAGTGAAATTTTGTTGGAACAGGGCACTTTGGACGCTACTCAAATCAAACGCGCTCAGCTCTATGCCAAACAGAACAATGTTTCCGTGGCGGAAGCAATTGTGAAATTTGGCTTTGCGAGCGAAGAACAAGTAACGGCCGCGCTCTCCAAGCATTTTGCTGTTCCCTACGCTTCTAAAGAAAACGGCATTTTGGTGCCGGAGCGGGAACAGAATTTGCAGGAAATCATTCCCGAAAAATTCGCCCGCGAAAATATGGTCATTCCGCTGTTTATTGAAGACGATGAACTGGCGGTGGCCGTGTTGGACCCGACCAACGTGTTTCTGCTGGAAAACATCAAAATGATGTCCGGCAAGCAAGTGCAGCCGTTTTTGGCCAGCAAGAGCGAACTTTTAAGCGTTTTAGACTCTTTTTATTCCAACAAAAACCTGTTGGACGAAGTAATGAACGAAGCGGCCAAAGTCAGCCCGGACGTGGCCAACGCCGAAAGCGACGAAGATGTGGACGTTTCCGGATTTTTGGATTTGGATAAAATTTCGCCCAACTCCTCTCAATACGTTAAGCAGGTAAACGCCATTTTGCGCCAGGCCATTTCGGAACGCACGTCTGATATTCACTTGGAAATGTTTGACGAACGCGTCAGCTTGCGTTTCCGTATTGACGGTTCGCTTTACGAACGCACCCCACCGGCCAAAGAATCCGTAAACGCGATTATTTCCCGTATTAAAATTTTGTCTAAATTGGATATCGCGGAAAAACGCTTGCCGCAGGACGGCAGCTTTACCATCCGCTATCAGAACCGCTCCATTGAAGTCCGTGTGTCTGTCTGCCCGGCCGTATACGGCGAAAAGCTGGTGCTTCGTATTTTGGATAAAGGTACCGGCGAAATGAATATTGATAAACTGGGTTTTGAACCGGACCAGAAAAAAGCCTTCTTGGAAGCGGCCAACTTGCCGCACGGATTGATTTTCTTGACGGGGCCTACCGGTTCGGGTAAATCCACTACGCTTAACGCGGTGTTGACCACCATCCGCACGCCGGAGCTGAACTTTATGACGTTGGAAGACCCGGTGGAATACAAACTGGCGGGTATCAGCCAGGTGCAGGTAAAGCCGGCCATCGGGCTGACGTTTGCCGCGGGGCTGCGCTCGTTCTTGCGTCAGGACCCGGACGTTATTCTGGTGGGGGAAGTCCGCGATAACGAAACGGCCGAAGCGTGCTTGAAAGCCGCTTTGACCGGTCACTTGGTGCTTTCCACCTTGCACACCAACGACGCGTTGGGTGCCGTACCCCGTTTGATTGATATGGGGATGGAACCGTTCCTGCTGGCGAGCTCGCTGGCGCTGGTGGCGGCCCAGCGCTTGGTGCGTATCCTGTGCCCGTACTGCAAAGTGCCGCACATCCCGGACCAGGCGATGCTGTCGCAGATTATCCAGGAAGGACATTTAAATCCGCGCGACCAAAACTCGTGGACGTTTTTCAAAGCCGTCGGCTGCCCGAAGTGCTTCGGCACCGGGTTTATGGGCCGGCGCGCTATTTACGAAGTATACCGCATGACGGAAGAAATGCGTAACATCATCTACAAAACCCAGGACTTGGTGGAACTTAAACGGGCCGCCAACCGCTCCGGGGCACTGAACCTGCGCGCCAACGGGTGGCACAAAGTCATCCGCGGGTTGACGACGGTAGATGAAATTTTGAGCATCACAACGGCAGACGAATAAACGTAACAAAGAGGGTTTATGCAAAAATATACGTATACGGTAAAAGACGCAAACGGAAAGACTGTTAAAGGCTCCGTTTCGGCCGATAACAGGGAAAAAGTCATTTTGGCTTTGCAGAATAAAGGCTACCTGGTGCTGGATGTTAAAGAAGGCGCCGGCGGCTTGTTCGGCGGGAAATCCGCCCACAAAAAAGGCGGCAAAGTACCCGGGCACGTGTTGGCGTTCTTTGCGGAACAGCTGTCCACCCTGATTGCCGGCGGTGTGCCGTTGGTGCGTGCCGTGTCGCTGTTGGGGGAATACGCCTCCAACCCGACGCTCGGCGTCGTGCTGACGCAGGTGGCCAAGGATATTGCGGGCGGTCAGTCGCTGCATACGGCGTTGTCGCACCACCCCAAAACTTTCAGCCACATTTGGCTGTCGTTGGTACAGGCGGGTGAAGTCGGCGGGCAGTTAGCCGATACGCTGATGCAGGTGGCCATCTACACCAAAACGCAGGAAGCTATGAAAAGCAAAATCATTACGGCTATCACCTACCCGGCCATTTTGACGATTGCGTCCGTAGGCGTGTTGATTTACTTTATTTTGGGCATCGTGCCGACGTTCGCGCAGATCTTTAAAGATTTTAACATTGAGTTGCCGATGATCACCGTAGTGGTGCTGAATGTTTCCAGCTTGCTTATTAACAACGGCATACTGCTGATTGTAACGGCGATTTTTCTGTTTGTGGGTTTCCGTTTTTACATCAAAACGGAAGACGGCAAAAAACGCTGGCACTCGTTTTTGTTGGCTATGCCTATTTTTGGGAACTTCCTTAAAAATATTTACTACGACCGGATGCTTTCCACGCTTTCCACCCTGCTTAGAAGCGGCGTGACGATTTTGAACGCTATTTTGGTGCTGGAAGAATCGTTTGACGGAAACGTCATCATTCAAAACGCGCTTAAGCACGTCCGTGCGGAAGTGGCGGCCGGTAAGTCCATTTCGGAATCGTTCCGTTCCACCGGGGTATTCCCGGGGTTGATGACGGAAATGATGCTGATGGGTGAAGAATCCGGTAAGCTGCCCAGCATTATCGGCACGCTGTCCAAATTCTATTCGGATAACGTGGACCAGTTTATCGCCCGTTTCTCGGCCGTAATTGACCCGATCTTGATTTGCGGCGTCGGTGCGTTGATTGGTATTATTGTGGCGTCCATTTTCTTGCCGATTTTCAAACTGTCCCAGATCGGCGGCAACTGATACGGAGGTTTTGCTTATGAAAAAGCAAAAAGGTTTTACGCTGCTTGAAATTCTGATTGTGGTGGTGATTGCCGTATCCGTAGCGGCGTTTGCGTTGCCGGCCTACAAAAAAATGCAGGACCGCACCAATTATGATGCCGCGCAAGGCGTATTGATAGAAGTGGCCAACGGGCTGCAGATGCTGCAGGAAGAAGTGAAAGCCGCCAAGGCCGCGGGTACCGCTATTTCCCGCTACCCGGTGGATGCAATGGTGGTGAAGCAATCCTGGCAAAACGATTCCCGGATTGAGCCGGATATGCCCCTGACGGCCCAGTATGGGTATTTGGTGCCGTTTGCACGCAAATACATCAGCCCCTTGCCGCTGGATTCTTCCGACACGTATAAAAATTATCAGTTTATTTGGTGTCCGGACGGGATCGCCTCGTCTTCGTACTGCTGCCAAGGGGACTCCAGCGTGGTGGCATGCATGTACGACCCGAACTATGCCACGCGCGCCACGAAAGGGGAATATTACGGGGCCGTGTATTATGACGACGGCACCGTGCAGCGCATTCCCAAGCGGTCTTAAATAAAAAAATCCTTGACAACGTCCTAAAACGGCGCAATACTTTAGAATAGGGTGTGTTATGAGAAAAAATAACAAAGGTTTTACTTTATTAGAGCTATTAATTGCGGCTACGATTATTGGTATTTTGGCCGTTTTGGCTACCATCTCTTTCCGCAACAGTGCGGGGGATACGCGTGTGGCCGGGGCACGGGCCAAATTAAATACCTTGGGCGGCGCCGTGCAGCGTTATCAGATGGATCCGCAAGCATGCCCGGGTGGCTCTTTGACTCTTGCCTCGTTAGTTTCGTGCGGATACCTGGAAAAAGACGATTACAGCAACGATTCGTATTTTTCATATTCCATCTGTGCGCAAAATTCCTCGGCGTGCCCGAATACAAGCTATCTGGCCTGTATGACAGGCCGGAGTTCCAAATTGCCGAGCCGGTACCTGAATGGATACCGCTATTGTATGGATGCTACCGGTGCAGCGGTGGAAGTTATGGGGACGAATTAATTATGAAAAAAGGTTTTACGTTAATGGAAATTTTGGCGGTACTGCTTATCATCGCGGTAGTAGTTTCTATGGCGGTGCCGGTATTTCGTTCCGTTCGGTATGAAGTAAAAAACAGCCAAGCCAAAAAAGCGGCCAAAGCCATGGCGGAAGCCATACGGACGTACTACCAGGTCAGCCGCGGGTTGGGGGTGCAGACGTCCTGCTTTACGCCTACGACCGATACCAGCACCATTACGGCCCCGCGTTCCGCGTGTGTGTCTCCGACGGAGGAAGGCATTCCCTATCAGCAGAATGCATCGGCCAGCAACTCTTCCCGCTCGCCCCTCAGCCAGCTGTTTGCC
>CALUZE010000104.1 GCA_944325235.1 uncultured Elusimicrobiales bacterium
ATACCACTTGTACTTCGCGCGAAGAAATCACTTGGTCCGTCTGCAAATCGTACAGGTAGGCCGTCGGCGGAAAGTTGTGGTCTTTCTTTTTAAGCAAGGTGGAACCGTCTTGCGACCAGCGGATTTTCTGGGCGACGACTTCCAGGTAGCGGGTTTGCGGAAACGCCTTTAACGCTTCGCCCATATCGGTTCTGGAAAAGCGTTCCTTTACGTTATAGCGGTAAAGCTGCTGGCGTTGTGCGTCCAACAACACTACGCGGGTGACGTATTCGTCCACATTTAACGAAATGGCGTGCGTGCCGTAGAGCAGGAACGATACGGCGGATTGGCCGTTGTGGTGGAAGGCTTCCACCAGGTTGCGCAGGTAGACGGCCGGCGTCACAAAGGTGCGGTCCGGGTTTACCCACGGCGCAATGGTGCTGCCCACCACAATGCCCACCAGTTCCTGTTTTTCGTTCAATACGGCGCTGCCGCACAGGCCGGGGCGTTCTTCACGGGCGAGCGGGATGTTGATGTGGATGGAATAAGGCAGATTCTTTTGGATGCCGCACGACGTCATGTAGACGGCCCCGCCGTGGTTGAATCCGCAGGCCTGGACGGATTTTTCCGAGGACATTTTGCCCAGGGAATACGGCTTTAAAATCTTTTCGTACTCGGCCGGAAATTGCACCAGCGATATGTCCAACAGCGCCGGCGCCGACACGGTGACCACCTTGGCGGGCACCTCTATCGGGCGGCCGTTGTCGTAAAAAAGGGTGGAGAAGGTTTTTTGAATATTGTTCCCTCCGCCGTCGTTGGCGGCTAAAATATGGGAGGCCACCGCACCGTAAATTTCTTTTTTGCCGTTATATTCCACCTCAAACACCGTGCCGGAAAAGCGGGTGCCGGGTTGGTTGGGCATAAACGCCTGAAAGTTGCGCATGTGCACCTGGCCGATGGGCGAGGCAACCACGGGTTTGCGGACGCTCTTATTTTGTTCCAGGGCTTTCTTTTGCAGGGCAATTTTTTCGTTTAATTCCCGGTTGGAAGGGGATAGGGGCCGGATCACTTTGTTTGGCCCCTTGTTGGTCGGTACGGGTTTCGTAGGGGCGAGTTTATTAAAACGGAAAATTTTGCGGGCTGTTGTTTGAATGTTGCTTAAAATGCGGTTTACGCCGGAGGGCGTCTTGGGGGCGGATTTAGACGTAATCGTCTCCACGACAGGGCGGCCGGCTTTGGTTAAATTCTGGGCCGATACGGGGCCTGCATATAGCAGCGTGAAAGCGATGAGTACGGAAAAAAGTTTCTTCATATACTTATATTCTATTCTCTGTTGGCCAAATAAACAAGGGCCCAAAGGCCCACGTTCAGGTGGGCCCAAAAGCAATTAGTGACAAGCAGACCGAAAGTAACGGTTCCATCCTTGTTTCAGTTTGACCCACGTAAAATCGCTCATCAGCATCGCGAGTAAAAATACGATTAAGAGCGGTCTTACCAAAGTGCCGGCATTTAACACCATATTATAGAAGTAGCGATAGTATGTATGGGACCAGAAATTCATCGGAATGAACAGCAGCGCCAGCAGAACGCACAGGGTCGTTTGCCGTGGCAGACGGCCCGGCGCGGCGAATAATAACAAAACCGGCAGAGTCAGATGAAGCAAGGTATAGTCATAGGATACAAACGGAAATCCAATTTCTGCCAGGGTAAGCAGCAAAACCGCTTTCCAGCGCGGCGGACGTAAAAATACCACATACAGGCAAATGAAGGCAAATACCGCCAGCACAAACAACATATAGGGCAAGGATATTTCGGCAGAAAATTGCATGAACGGCCCCCAGAGAGAAGGCCCCCCTCCGTTGAGCGAAATGAAGGCTGGCACGCGGACGATATTCATGAGCGAGTGGGAAAATTGCAACCCAAAAGGCAGATAGTGGTTGAACGCGGCAAATGCTTCCAAATTGTGGAGCAGATGTTGGTTGGCGTCTGTGATAAAATACCCCAGGGCAAAAAAGCCCACCGTCAGGCACAGTGTGAGTAGTAGTTCCCGGTATTTTTTATCGGCGGCAAACAACACCAAAAATACTGCCGGATAGAGCTTCATATTAATGGCCAGCGCCAGCCATAGTCCGGCCGTTTTTAGACGTCCCTTTTGGTAGCAGTAAATGAATAATCCGCACACGATAAATAGTAGCATCTCCACATTGCCCCGGTCCAATGCAAAAAACAACGGGAACGAACATGCCGTAAACACTCCCACCCAGGCCGGTTTACAGGGAAGCGCCGGCATCAGATGGTAGGCCAGCCACGCATAAAAAGCGACAAAAAAGCCGCTCACCCCCCACAATGCTGCCTGAACAGGCAGGTATTTAAGCGGCAGCAGCAACAGCATAAAAAAAGGAAAATAATTGGGCCCTGTTTGGGCGTATACGTTCAGCCCGCTGGAAGCGAAGGCGGCCACATCGTAGAAATCTTCAAATCGGTAGCGCGGGTCAAACAGAAAAGTAACGGCCGGATAGTAGGCGCGCTGGAGCAGCAAATTGATTGCCATGACCGCCAGCGCAGCCAACATGCCGGCCAGCAACACCCCGCAAAACACAACCGTGCGTTGCTGGGCGGGCGATAGGGTGCGGTAACGTTGGATAAGTGATTTGAACATAAAGCCTTTATATTGTGCCATTTTGGCAGGGAATGCGCAATGTATTTGCAGGGACCCAGCGCCAACCCGGAAGAACGTATGCTGCCAATAAAAAACGCCCCGCGGTTTAGGGTGCGGGGCGGTGGATACAAAGGCGGAAGAAAAATTAAATTTCGTTTTCTTCCAAGATTTTCTTTAACGTAGCGGCCGATTGCTTCAGCGCGGCGACTTCTTCGTCGTTTAACTGCAAGGGCACGTGGGTTTCCACCCCGTCGCGCGTGACGATCGCCGGCAGACTGAGCGCTACGCCGCTGATGCCGTATTCCCCATTCAGCAGGGCCGAAATAGGCAGAATGGATTTTTCGTTGCGCACGATCGCTTCGCAAATGCGGCGCACGGACATGGCAATCCCGTAATAAGTGGCTTTTTTGCGGGCGATGATTTCGTAGGCGCTGTTTTTAACTTCTTCCGCTATGCGGTGGGTGGCTTCCTTGTGGTTAAAGAAACCGCGCATTTCGCAGAATTTATCCAACTTAATGCCCGAGACGTTGGCGCAGCTCCACGCGGCGATTTCGCTGTCGCCGTGTTCGCCGATGATGAACGCGTGCACGCTGCGGCTGTCCACGTTTAAGTGCTGGCCCAGGTTGTATTTCAAGCGGGCCGTATCCAACACGGTGCCGGAACCGAACACGCGGTTGGGCGCGTAGCCGCTGAGTTTGATGGCAACCGAGGTCAAAATATCCACCGGGTTGGCCACGATGAGCAAAATGCCCTTAAAATCGCGTTTGACGATTTCCGGAATGATGGATTTGAAAATAGCGATGTTCTTTTTTACCAGGTCCAGGCGGGTTTCGCCGGGTTTCTGGTTGGCGCCCGCGGTGATGATAATCAGGCCGGCGTCTTTCAAATCGTCGTAATTGCCCGCATAAATCTGCATCGGTTTGGCGAACGGAACGCCGTGGCTGATGTCCAGCGCTTCGCCTTCGGCGCGGGCTTGGTTGGTGTCAATAAGCACCATTTCCGTAAACATTCCGCTTTGCATCAAGCTGAAAGCGGAGGCTGCTCCTACAAATCCGCAGCCGATAATCCCCACTTTATCAAAGTTAATGAATTCTTTTTCCATAACTAACAACTCCTTTGTGTATATTTTACAAAATATATACTATACAGATTAATTCCCGGACGGCCGAAAGATGAAGAAACGCCGGATAATTGCTATAATGAAAGAAATTATTGACTAAGAAAAGAGGAAAAAATGTTTGCAAACTTCAATCCGTGGCACCACGTATCCCCCGGGGACAAAAAAACACTCCCCTATGTGGTGAACGGTATTATTGAAATTCCGAAAGGAACCCGCGCCAAATACGAATTGGACAAAGAAAGCGGGCTCTTGCGCCTGGACCGCGTGCTGTATTCTTCCGTTTATTATCCGGCCAACTACGGCTTTATCCCGCGCACGTACGGGGCCGACCGCGACCCGCTGGATATTTTGATTTTGTCCCAGGCCGAAGTGGTGCCGCTGTGCATTGTGCCGGCGCGCATTATCGGCGTGATGCGGATGTTGGACAACGGCGAAGCGGACGATAAAATCATCGGGGTGGCCCAGGGCGACCCGAACGTCAGCCATTATACGGATGTTTCCCAGCTGCCGGATCATTTGGTGGCGGAAACGATGAGCTTTTTTGAAGATTATAAAAAATTGGAAAATAAGAGCGTCGTGGTGGAAAAAATCTTTGACAAGAAAACCGCCATCCAAATCCTGCAGGAAGCGTTTAAAGCCTACGAACAGAAATTTCTGACGTACAGCAACTTTTCCGCCTTTGCCGCGGAAAAATAATAACGCGTATTTTTAAAAAAGCTCCCTCAAAAAGGGAGCTTTTTTTTGCCCGAAAGGCGTATAATATAGCTATGCTTACGTTACGTGTATGGAAGGGTGACATCACCCGGCTGCAAGCGGACGCGATTGTAAACGCGGCCAACCGCACCTTGTTGGGCGGCGGCGGGGTGGACGGCGCCATTCACCGCGCGGCCGGGCCGGAACTGCTGGCCGAATGCCGCACGCTGGGCGGGTGTGAAACGGGACAGGCCAAAATTACGCGCGCGTACCGTCTGCCGGCCAAG
>CALUZE010000105.1 GCA_944325235.1 uncultured Elusimicrobiales bacterium
GGAAATTTTTGTGGACCGTATGCTCACGCACAAGGCCGTGTTCGCAGCAGAAATGAAGAAGGAAAACGCCGAAGCCAAAAAACGCATCCATTCGTTTGAAGAACGCAACAAACAGCTCCTGGCGCAAAGCACGAAAATCAAAAAGGAACAGGCGGTTATTTCGCAATCGTTCAGCAAAAAGAAAAAAGATTTGGACGTCACCAAACGCAAGGCCGACGCCGTGCGCAAGGAACTGAACGAATTGAACAAATCGGCCGAGGAATTAAACAAGCTGCTGGCTAAGTTTGAACGCAAACGCAAAGCCGATGACGCCAAAAAAGCGACGGCTTCCAAAACAAGCGGCAAAAAATCTACCGGGCCGAAGATTGACGTGGCCAAAAATTCGCTGCCCTGGCCGCTTAACGGCAAGGTGCTCAGCAAATTCGGCAAAGAATACCGCTCCGATTTAAATACGTGGATTTTCCGCGACGGCATCAAAATCGCGGCCCGCTTGGGCGCCCCGGTGCGCACGGTGGCGGACGGCAGCGTGATTTACGCCGGCCCGTTCCGCTCCTATGGCAACGTGGTGATTATGGACCACGGAAAAGGGTTCTTTTCCATTTACGGATTTTTGCAGCAAATCAGCGTGAGCGTGGGGGATAAACTCCCGCAGCAGGGCGTGCTGGGCACGGCCGGCAAAGACACGCAGTCTTCCTCCGGCACGGGCCAGAGCGCGGTGTATTTTGAAATCCGCCAAGGCACCACCGCGGTGGACCCGCTGCTGTGGCTGAACTAATTTGACGAGGTTATTATGAAATCAAAAAAATTAAGTCGTGTAGCCGTTTTTGCGGCCGTCGTGTTTTTTGTGGGGACGTTGTTCCCGTATGCCTATGCGGCGGCGGATACCAGCTTAAAACAGCTGCGCACGTTTGTGGACGTGCTGGAATTTGTGAAGGAAAATTATGTGGAAACGACCGATACCGATAAGCTCATCTCCGGCGCCATCAAAGGCGTGGTGAACGAGCTGGACGATTTTTCCCAGTATTTGGAACCGCAGGATTATAAGGAATTAAAAAACGACACGCGGGGCGATTTCGGCGGGATTGGCATCCGCCTGCAAAAAGTGGACGGATTTATCACCGTGATGAGCCCCATGCCCGGCACGCCGGCCTTTAAGGCGGGGGTTATGCCCGGGGACCGGATTTTGTTCGTGGACGATAAAGATGTGTCGGAAATGAAGTTGGACGACGCCGTGGAATTAATGCGCGGGCCGTCCGGCAGCAAGGTAAAACTGACGCTGAGCCGCAAAGATAAAAACGGCGAGTATAAAACCGTGCCGGACATCACGCTCAAACGCGCCAAAATCGTGCCCGAAGTGGTGTACTACCGGATGTTGCCGGACCACGTGGGGTATTTGTATATAGTGGATTTTTCCGGCCACACGCCTGAGGAAGTCAAAAAGGCCCTGACCGATTTGCAAAAACAGGGCATGACGTCCCTGGTGTTGGATTTGCGTTTTAACCCCGGCGGATTGCTGACGGGGGCGGTGGACATCGCCAAATTGTTTTTGCAGCCGGACCAGATGATTGTGTACACCCAGGGCCGCAAGCCGGAGTATTACCAGGAATTTAAAACGTCCGCCAAGCCCGACTATCCCGACGTGCCGATGGCCGTGCTGGTCAACCAGGGGTCGGCCAGCGCGAGCGAAATCGTTTCCGGCGCGCTGCAGGATAACGGCCGCGCCTTTGTGGTGGGCCAGCGCACGTTTGGCAAGGCCAGTGTGCAGCAGGTGCTGCCGCTTTCGGGCGGGGCGGGTTTACGCTTGACGATTGCCCATTACTACACGCCTTCCGGCCGCTTGATTCAGCGCGATTACCGCGATAAATCCAAAGCCGATGAAGGGGGCATCGTCCCGGATGTGGAAGTGATTTTTGACCCGGAAGAAGAAGTCAAAGTGTTTATGCAGTACAACGACATCGTCTACACCCCCGGCAAAGGCAAGACCGAAGCCAAATTCACCGCCAAGGACCCGGTGCTGGATAAAGCAGTGGAAATTTTAACGGGCAAAATTTCCTTGGAAGAAGCCAAAGAAAAATCCCAACAGGCGGCTGCCGAACGCAAAGCCAAAAAAGACGCCGCCAAAAATAAAACCGCTGCCAAAAAAGAAGACGCCGCGGCTGAAAAAGGCGCCAAAGAAGATAAAAAAGCGGACGCTTCCGCAGCCGAAAAAGAACCGGCCCCGCAGGCAGAAAAACAGCAAAAAGAAGGAAAATAAGGTATGAAAAAAGATTTGATGATTTTAGGAATTGAATCCACGTGCGACGAAACTTCCGCCGCGCTGTTAAAAGACGGCAAGGAAATTGTCACCAACGTGATTTATTCCCAGATTGACGAACACAAAAAGTACCACGGCGTCGTGCCGGAGTTGGCCAGCCGCGCCCACGCGGCCAAAATCGCCACCGTCATTTCCGAGGCACTGGGCGATAACCCCATTGACTATGTGGCCTTTTCCAGCGGCCCCGGCTTGCCCGGCGGGCTGATGGTGGGGCGCGTGGCGGCCGAGACGCTTGCAAATTTTAAAAAAGTCCCTATACTAGGTATTAACCACCTGGAGGGGCATATCTTTGCGTGCGATTTTGAAGGAACGGAAGTCAAACATCGCTTGCAGTTCCCGCTGGTGGCTTTGGTCGTTTCGGGGGGACACACCGAATTGTGGTACGTAAAAGACTACGGGGATTATAAAGTCCTGGGCCGCACGCGCGACGACGCCGCCGGCGAAGCCTTTGATAAAGTAGCCAAACTGTTGGGCCTTGCCTATCCGGGCGGGCCGCAGGTTTCCAAGCAGGCGCTTGCCGGCCGCAGGGACGCCATTCATTTCCCGCGCCCGCTGATGCCGGGCACGTGGGATTTTTCCTTCAGCGGCATTAAAACCGCCGTCAGCTACTATTTGCGCGACCATAAAGATTTCAGCGTCCCGGACGTGTGCGCCAGCTTTGAAGAAGCCATGGTGGAAACCCTGGTGACCAAAACGCTGCTGGCAGCCAAAAAATACAAAGTGCACCACGTGGCCGTAGGCGGCGGCGTGGCGGCCAACACGCTCTTGCGCGAACGCATGCAGCAAGAGGGGGCAAAGGCGGGCATAGAAGTCCACTTTGTGGAACGGAAATTGTCTTCCGATAATGCCGCCATGATTGCCCTGGCCGCTTACAAGCAGTTGGAACACGCCGAAAAGACTGGCAAACCGATTCGCAAAAATATAGACATCAATCCCAATATGAAGGTGCGCAACTGGGACTAGGAGCTTAAATGATTTTGTGGGCCATGCCCGATTCGGGCGATAAAACGAAAGAAACGTACGCCGCATTTATTGCATTGTTTAAGAAAGAAAATCCGTCCATAGACGTTTCCGTGCGCGTGTTTACGCGCAATGTGTTGTGGCGGCGGATTTTTACCATTAAATACCCCACGCACGAAGAAGAAGTGCCGGATTTGATTCAAGTTCCGCACTACTGGACGGCTTTGTTGGTGCGGGAAGGGGTGGCGGAAAATCTTTCCCAGCTGGACCCGGGCCTGTCCCTGGCCAACTGCCTGGTGCCGTTAAAGCCCCACTGCTACCAGCCTGGCACGAAGGACATTTATTCCTACCCGTGGTGGTTTGATTTAAGCGCCCTGCACTACCGCGCCGACCATTTGAAATTGGTCACCGCCAAGCCGGAGCACGACCTGGCCACCTGGGACGGCCTGCTAAACGTGTGCGAGGCGCTGCGCGAACAATTTAAAGACACCCCCGGCTATTACCCGATGCAAAACAGCGATTGGCGCGGTTCGCTTTCCGTGCGCAACGCCCTGCCGTGCATTTGGGGCCGCGGGGGGGCGTTATTGTCGGAAGATTTAACCTCCACGCTGGTGGGCACCAAAGCGTTTAAAGAAGGCATCCGCGATTACGTGAACCTGGCTTTAAAAAACTATATGCCCATCTTGCGCGAACGCGGCTCGCTGGGGACGGTGGTTTCCGGCAAAGCCAGTATGATGATTTCCCGCAAGCAGGGCGTCAGCACGTTTAACGCCCACCGCGGCATCCGCGTGCGCACCTTGCCTGTGCCCACCACCGGCAAGACGTATTATTCCTATTTGTCCGGGATGAATTTGTTTATTAATAAACTGTCGCAGGAAAAAAAGAACGCGCTTAAGTTCATCAAGTTCTGCGCCCGGCCGGACAACCAGCTGCGCTACGCCGCGATGATTGACGCGTTCCCCGCGTTTGAAGACGCGTTTGAACATTTCATTTTTTCTTCTTCCCAACGCTTGCAGACGTACAGCAACATTTTGGCCTCGGCCCGCACCCTGCCCAACATCACCATTACGGGCACGATTATGGAAATTTTAAAACGCATTTTGGCCGTATGCGCCACGCAAATTGTGGAAGGGCGTTTTACGCAGGCGTCTTTGGATAGAGAATTGGATTTGGCCGCCAAAGAAATTGAATACCTGCTGTCCATTTACCAGGGGTAACCTTATGTTTGATAAAAAATCCTATACGCTGTACAAATTCCACAAGCAGCTCAATCAATCCTTTCAAAACAAACGCGAACTGCTGGAATGTGCGCTGCCGGCCCTGCGCAATATGTTTAAACTGGACCGCGTGTACTTTTTTGAC
>CALUZE010000106.1 GCA_944325235.1 uncultured Elusimicrobiales bacterium
TGGATTATAGCGTCGTCCGTGCCGGGGTGAACGCATTGGGAATGTGTTCAATTTTGTCCGGCAGGACGCACAGCACGTCAAATCTTATACTATCAAATTTTAAGCCGTTTTCTTGTATGTAGGCGGCGGCCGTTTGCGCAATGCGGCGTTGTTTGGCCGGGGTGACGGCCGCCAGCGGGCCGCCAAAAGCCTCGTAGGAGCGGGTTTTTACTTCGGCAAAAACCAGTGTGTCTTTTAGGGAAGCGATGAGGTCTATCTCTCCGCCGCGGTGTGAAAAGTTGCGCGCCAAAATGCGGTATCCGGCGGATTGCAAAAAACGGGCGGCGCGGTCTTCGCCGGCTTTTCCGAGGGCGGTGGTCGTCATGGTAAAATTTGGGGCGCCAGCAGTTTGCGCACCGGGCCGAAAGTGCGGCGGTGTTCACGGCAGGGGCCCAGCTCGCGCAACGCCTGCAAATGTTTGGCCGTGCCGTAGCCTTTGTGCCCGGCAAAGCCGTAGCCCGGGTAGAGCTTGTCCAGCACGTTCATGTAGCGGTCCCGGGTCACTTTGGCGATAATGCTGGCGGCGGCAATGGCCAGGGATTTTGCGTCCCCGTCTATAATGGGTACCTGGCGCAGGGTAAGCCCCGCGGCGGGGTAGGGGCCGTCTATCAAGGCGACGGCGTGCGGTAAATTCACAAATTTTTGGGCGGCGCGGCGCATGGCCAAAAAGGTGGCTTGCAAGATGTTTAATTGGTCTATTTCCTGGGCGGAAGAAAAACCGATGCCGTAGGCTACTTCCGACTTAAGCAGGCGGTTATAAATTTCTTCCCTTCTTTTTTCCGTCAGTTTTTTGCTGTCGTTTACGTCCGTAAATTCCGAGGTCAGCGCCGGCGGAATAAAGCATGCACACGCCACCACCGGCCCCGCCAACGGGCCGCGGCCGGCTTCGTCTATGCCAACGATAAAATTGGCCTCCAACGTAATCGCTTGTTGTTTATCAAAGTCCTGTAATGGAGTAGACATACTTGTATTATAAATTATTTTCTTTGCCGTCGTTTTAGAATATGAGCCGCTCCTGTATCGTCACGTAGTCTTTGCCGCGGAAATATTCAAGCGGGTTTAACACCAATTGGTTGTACAAGAATCCTTCCTGCCCCGAGGCGGGCATATCTTGGCGCTTTCCGAGCCCCAACGGAATGGATAAGTTTAACATCACGGTTTCGGTCACCGGGCGGCCGGAAAGGGTGGTCAGGCGAACGGGGCGTTTTTCGTGTAAATGCAAATGGATATTATTGGCGTTTTCATACTCGTGCGGCGTGATGCGCAGCCAAACGGAGCGATCCTCGTTGTAAATGGCCATGGAGCGCGAGTTTTTATCAAACAAGATCAACAGCTTCTTTTGCGGGCCGGGGCCGTTGACCAAGAAGTTATACAAGTCCGGCAGCCATCCCCAGGGGCCGGCATATTGGTAGACCGGGTACGTAAAGCCTCCTATCGGATGAAACTTCGTTTTCAGGTTGACGTGGCGGATGGCGGTGCTGGGCTGCTGGGGCGACAGCTTGCGCTCAAACGACAGGACCAAACTGCTCGGAGAAAAATTTTGGGGCGTTAAATGCACAATGTCATTTAAATAATACAGCCGCATCCCCGATTCGTGCGTGTTGGGGGAAAGAAGCTGGTGAAAGTGCTCCTTGTTGGTGCCCAAAAACATCAGGCGATGCACAATTTGGGTTTCCAAATTTTTGTCTTGAAACGTGCCCGCTTTATGGAAAAACTCCCGCATGTGCGGGGAAAAATTGGGGAAATACTGTTTGGAATAGGCCGCCGCCAAAAAGGGGAACAGACTGCGGTAGTAACGGTTGGACTGATTGCGCCACATGATGCGCAGCGCCTTGAGCGGATGCCCGACCTGCTGCAACAGCGAGGACGCCAATTCGGTGGATTCGTACGAAAAGGCGGTTTGATTTTTGCCCATGGGATAACGCCGCGGAGGAACGGGGGGTTTAATGGGGGTACGGTATTTCGGAAGCGGGATTGCAAAATTTTCGGTACGGGGTATGCCATAGCGGCTGACCGCCTGTTTGCCCGGCGACGGCACAACATATTGCCGCGGTGTGGACGTGACCTTGCGGACTATCCTGTAAAAATTTTTTTGCGCGTAGGCAGCAGGCATTCCGCCTCCGGCAAAGAGGAAAACCGATAAAATAACGGCTGTATAACGTGATAGACTCATATACATATATTAGAACTAAATGCGTGCCGAAAAAAGGGTCAAAAGACCCATTTTTTAGTGGGCCCGTACCCAAAAAAAGTAAAATAACGGCCCCGTTCAAACACATAGAACGGGGCCGTAAAAATGCCAGAAGTCAGAAAATAGAACGCTTTACAATGGTCACGTGGTCGTTGCCTTGGAAGTAGCGCAAGGGGCGAAGAATCATCATTTCGTACAGATATTCCTGCTGGCGCTGGGCCGGGAGCTCAGCCGGGCGGGCCAGCGGAATGTATAAGTTGTAATTAACGGTTTCGTTTAAAAAGCGGCCGAAGGAATCCTTGAGTTGAGCGGTGCGTGTTTCGTTTAAGTGCAGGTGCAGGTTGTTGGGATCGGCATATTCGTGCGGGGTAATGCGCAGCCAAAGGGAGCGATCCTCGTTGTAGATAGCCATAGAACGGGTTTCTTTGTCAAACACGATCGTTATAGGTTTTTTGGAGTGGTTGCCGTTAATTAAGTACAAATACAAATTGGGAATGAATTCCATCGGTCCGCGATACTGACAGACGGGATAGCTTTTGTCTTTCCCTACGGGAAAGCGGCTGTTTGCCTTTACGTGCCGAATGGAAACGTTGAATTGACCGGGGTTCATTTTCCGTTCAAACGACAGGACCAGATTTTTGGGGTTATAGTTTTCCGGCGTCAGTTGAGCAATATCTTTGGTATAGCGCAGGCGCAGGCCGGATTTGGAAATGCCCGGCGCAAAATAGGCGCGGAATTGTTCTTTGTTTTGGATGATAAAGCTCATACGTTTGAACACGCGGACCTGCATCCAATAGTCGTCCAAGCGTTCTATTTTTTTAAACAATTCTTTTAAATGCGGCGTGAGCATGGGGAAATTTTGCTTATAGTACGCGGTGGCCAAAAACGAGAAGAATGAGCGGTTTTTGTAAAACTTCCGTATCCGCCACATTTTTTGCAGCGCTTGGATGGGGTTGTCGCTCCAGGCCAACAG
Source organism: uncultured Elusimicrobiales bacterium (assembly GCA_944325235.1). Lineage (GTDB taxonomy): Bacteria > Elusimicrobiota > Elusimicrobia > Elusimicrobiales > Elusimicrobiaceae > Avelusimicrobium. The sequence continues at coordinate 3,204 of CALUZE010000106.1, forward strand.
TTGTTCCGCTTTTTCAATCGGATTGATGGTCATCCATTTTTTGTTCCGGCGGTGGGATATGTGCCCGTTGGCCGCGGCGGAAAGCACTTTTTCTGTTTTTACCGCACCCCCTTTGGTGGAGGAAAGCTCCGGCGAAATATATGAAAAAACTTGGGAATGAGCAGGCGTTCGGGACGGCTTGGCGGTGAACAGCCGCGGAACCTTTCCGAGGCCAGCTTGTTTTCCGGCCGCGGCCGGCAGTTGGCGGGCAGACTTCGTTGCCAAGGCTTGTACCGTTTTGGACAAATTCTTTTGGGCATAAGCATCCGGCAGGCACGTCCAGACCAACAGCCCCGCCAATAACGTCATTTGCACTGCTAAACGCCGTGTGTTCATATAGATATCTTAAAATTAAATTACGCCGAAAAAAAGGGCCAAAAGGCCTAGAAACCTTTAGGCCCGGGAAAACAAAATGCCGCCGTCAGAAAATGTCCTTTTTAATGATTTTTACGTGCGAGTTGCCTTGGAAATAGCGTATCGGGCGCGAAATCATTATATCATACAGGTACCGGTCCTGCTGGGATTGGGGGAGCGTAGCCGGGCGGGCCAGCGGAATAAACAAATTAAAGTTTACCGTTTCCTTTTCTTCCGTGCCTTGCGTCGTGTGATAGATGACCGTGCGCGTTTCGTTTAAATGCAGGTGCAGGTTGTTGGGCGAGGCGTATTCGTGCGGCGTAATGCGCAGCCACAGGGAGCGGTCCCGGTTGTAAATGGCCAGGGAGCGGGCTTGCTCGTCAAACAGAATGGTCATTTCGTCTTTCGGGTGCGAACCGTTTATCAAATACAAATACAAGTTGGGGATAAACTCTATCGGCCCGTTGTATTGATAGACGGGATAGGTGTTCTTTTCGCCTACGGTAAATACGCTTCTGCGGTTGATGTGGCGGATGGCCGCTTTGCTTTGGCCGGGGGAGAGTTTGCTCTCAAATGAAATAACCAGATTTCCCGGATAGAAAGAATCCGGCGTCAACTTGGCAATGTCCTTGGTGTAGCGCATCCGCAGGCCGGAGTGGGATATAGTGGGCGCAAAATGCGAACGGAACCATTCTTTGTTACGCACGATAAAGTACATCCGCTTCATCACTTTTTCTTCCAGCGTGCGGCTGTGTTGTTTTTCCACTTGCTTGAAAAATTCCCGCAGGTGGGGGGTGTGGGTGGCAAAATTCCGTTTGTAATATGCCGTGGCCAGCCACGAAAAGAAGTGCTTGTTTCTGTATTGGTCTTCCAGGCGCCACAGCGCGTGCAGGGCGGCCAGCGGATGTTTGTTTTGGTCTAAAATTTCTTCTGCTTTTTTCCAGGGGCTTTCCGGCATCCAATTTTGTTTAAAACGTGCGGTGGCCTGGCGCTCCTGGAGGATGGTTTGCAATTTT
>CALUZE010000107.1 GCA_944325235.1 uncultured Elusimicrobiales bacterium
GGCTGACGGGTTTGGAATAGTCCAAATCGCCCAGCACTTTTTTGTTCGGGTTGGCCAGTTTAAAACGCAGGTAGATGGACGAAGATTTAATGTCCTTGTATTCGGTTTCGGCGTCGGCCAGGGCGGTTTCGCAGTGGGAGCACCACGTAATCGTTTTTTGGCCTTTGTAGACGTAGCCTTTTTCAATCAAATCCAAAAACACGCCGATGGTAATGCCTTCGTAGCGCGGGGACATCGTCAGGTACGGGTTGTCCCAATCGCCCTGCACGCCCAAGCGTTTAAAGCCTTGGCGCTGCAAGTCAATAAATTTGGCGGCAAACGCGCGGGCTTTCTTGCGGAAGGCGGGCACGTCGGTGATGTGTTTTTTGTCCTGTTTTAATTCTTTTAAAAGCGCCTGTTCAATGGGCAGGCCATGGCAGTCCCACCCCGGGACGTACGGGGTGTAGTAACCCGTCATTGCGCGGCTTTTAATAATAATATCCTTAATGGTTTTGTCCAAGGCGTGACCAATGTGAATTTTCCCGTTGGCATAGGGCGGGCCGTCGTGCAACACAAAATGTTTGCCGGCCTCGTTCTTTTTCAGCATTGCTTCGTAAAGGTTGATAGATTGCCAAAACTCCAGGATTTTGGGTTCTTTTTGCGCCAAACCTGCGCGCATCGGAAAGTCCGTCTTGGGGAGCAAGACGGTATGAGAATACTTATTTTTTGCCATGATAGTCTGTCACTCCGTATATATTAAGGATAAATATATTATAGAAAATTTAAGCCCCCTTACGCTTGCCAGCATAAGGGGGCCAGTGTTAAAAGGCTATGCCCGCTTACCACGAAAAATAGCTGCCGTGGATGGCATCTTCCCCGGGGCGGGGTTCTTCCTGCGCGCCCAAAGCGCGGCAGACGGCGGCATCTTCTTCGTAGGCTATCGGGTCCGTCCCGCGGGACGTCACGCCGCATTCCCGGGTGACCACCTCCGCTTGCGGCACATAATTTAAACGGTAACTGGCGTGCATTCCTTTGGGCGTATAGGAAATAAAAAGAAAGCCCGATGTATTGATCAGCAATTCGTCCCCGTTTTCCAGCGTATAGCTTACGCCCAACAAATCTTCCGGTGCGTCATTGGTCGGGCTTTCCCCCTGGGGGGTATAATAAACGGCCTGTTTGACGGGATACGACACATTTAACTGCTCCAGCAGCGCCGTCAGTTTGCCGTGGGCCATATAGTAGGCTTGTTCCGCCCGGTAAATTGCTTCCGCCGTTTGGCGGCCCCGGTTGTAGCGCGTGCCCATTATGGCAATTTTATATTGCGGCACGGATACCCATACCAAAATGCCGATGATAACCAGCACCATCAGCATTTCCAACAAGGTAAACCCTTTTTTCATTTTTTCTTCCCTGTTTGTGTGTACAAATACGTACGGTATTTTTACTTATTTGGTTGTGCGCCTTGCAGCGAAAGTGTCAATAATTCCGCCACGGCGGCTTGATTTTTGGCCTTTGCCATATCCAAGGCTGTGAGCCCGCGTTGATTTTTTATACCAACTTCTGCCCCGGCCGCTACCAAGGCTTGGACCATTTTCAATTGCCCCGCTTTAGCCGCTTTCATCAGCACCGTATTGCCGCCGGCATCCGGTTGGTTTATCTGTATGTTTGGTTGTTTCAAAAGAAGTGAAACGATTTCCGCCCGGCCAAAATCCACCGCCGTTTGCAAAGCAGTGTCCCCGCTTTTTGCCGGTTGGTTGACGTCCGCTCCCGCCTCCAGCAATGCAATCACCGCCTGGGGCTGGTTGGCTTTGATGGCTTTAAGCAAGGGCGTTTCCCCAAATTCTTCCGCATTTACATTGGCGCCTTGCCGGATTAACTGCTGCATATTGCCCACGTGCCCAAAGCCCGCTTCCCGGATGAGCAAGCTGCCAAGACGTTTGGCATCGGCAGAAGAAATTTCCCGTGCGAACGAATCCACCCGTGCCTGCTGGGACTGATCCAAAGCGGCATTGGCTTGTTGGCGCAAGTCTTGGAATTCGGCCTCCAGTTTTTGGATTTCAGCCGAGGACATCGCTTCCTTGGCCCCCGGGCCGACAGCCGAGGAGTTATTTTGCTTCCAAAACAACAAAAGCAAAACTAACCCTACTACAGCAATAACACATACGGCAATCCATACCTTCTTTTTCATTATTTTCCCCTTTTATTTTTCTCCGGTTTGTTTTTGCAGATACTCGTGGAGTTTTTCCAGCGTTTCGCGGCTGACGGCATGCTCCATTTTGCACGCGTCCATATCGGCGATTTTGGGGTTTACGCCCAACACCTGGATAAGGAAACGGCTTAAAATGGCGTGGCGTTTTTTTACGTCTTCGGCGGCACGGCGGCCTTTGGGCGTCAGCTCAATGCCGCTGTACGGCTGGTGGCGCAGGTATCCCCCTTGGGCCAAGGCTTTCACCGCCCCCGTTACGCTGGGGGCTTTTACGCCCAGCATATCGCGCACATCGCTCACGCGGGCCACGCCCTTTTCGTCCGCACACAGGGAAACGGCTTCCAGGTAATCTTCCATATTGGGGGATAATTTCATATTTTCTCCGTTTAGGCCGCACGAATGGTGCAGTTTTTTATATCTTAACATATTTCGCGCCGCCCCCTTGCGTTCGCCCGAAAGATATGTTTATAATGGGGGTAGCAACACCCACAAGGAGAGGCTATGGATACCAACACTTATATTGACCAGTTCCTGGCGGCCCTAACCAAACGGGATCCCGCCCAAAAAGTCTTTCATCAAGCCGTGTTTGAAGTCGTAAGCAGTTTAAAGCCGGTGCTGGAGCAAAAACCGCTGTACATCAAAGAACGCATTTTGGAACGCATTGTGGAGCCGGAACGCACCATCATCTTCCGCGTGCCGTGGCAGGACGACAAAGGCGAAATTCACGTCAACCGCGGTTTCCGCGTGCAATACAACAGCGCGCTGGGGCCGTACAAAGGCGGGATGCGCTTTCACGAAACGGTAACGCAGGACGTGCTTAAATTTTTAGGTTTTGAACAAGTGTTTAAAAACAGTTTGACCACCCTCCCTTTAGGCGGCGGCAAAGGCGGCAGCGATTTTGACACGCGCGGCAAGTCCGACAGCGAGGTTATGCGCTTTTGCCACTCGTTTATCAACGAACTGTACCACCACATCGGCTATCATACCGACATCCCCGCGGGCGACCTGGGCTGCGGCGCGCGGGAAATCGGGTATATGTTCGGGCAATACAAAAAGCTGACCAACGATTTTACCGGCGCCTTCACCGGCAAAAAGCCCAACTGGGGCGGCAGCCTGTTGCGCCCGGAAGCCACCGGCTACGGCGTAGCGTATTTTGCGCAAAATATGCTGGCCACCCAGGGCGACAGTTTGCGCCATAAAACCTGCATCGTGTCCGGCACGGGCAACGTGGGCATTTACGCCATTGAAAAACTGACCCAGCTGGGCGGGAAAGTGGTGGGTTTTATGGATTACGACGGCAGCATTTACGACGAAAACGGCGTGAACGCCGAAAAGCTGGCCTTTCTGAAAGATTTGGTGTTCGTACGGCGCGGCAGTTTGAAAGAGTACGACAAAAAATTCAAAGGCGCGCACTTCCGCCCCGGCCAAAAAACGTGGGACATCCCGTGCGACGTGGCTTGCCCCACCGCCTGCGAAAACGAACTGCATACCGAAGACGCCAAACTCCTGCTGCAAAACGGCTGCAAATGCATTTGCGAGGGCTCCAATATGCCCTGCACGCCGGGCGCGATTGAAGCGTTCCAGCAGGCGGGCATTTTGTATTCGCCCGGCAAAGCGTCCAACGCGGGCGGCGTGGCGGTGTCCGGCCTGGAAATGACGCAAAACAGTATGCGCGTGTACTGGACGCGCGAAGAAGTGGACCAATACCTCCAGCGCATTATGAACAACATCCACCACAGCTGCCTCTCCGCCGCCGAAGAATACGGCATGAAAGGCAACTATATGGCGGGCGCCAACATTGCGGGATTCAAAAAAGTGGCCGACGCGATGATTGACCAAGGTTTAGTGTAAGTGTTTTAAAAACAAAAAACGGAGAGGTGTTTGCCTCTCCGTTTTTATTACGCTTTAAATTTTCCTGTGAACTCATATAAAAACTTACATAACTCTTGTGGGTTTCCGCCCCCGTTGCAAGTCCTGGTGCCGGCTTTGTCTTCTCCATAGGCGGTATGATTAAAATAGAAAGTATAATTCAATTTACCTTCTCTTATTCCATCTGTTCTTATGCATTCATTTTTTCCAAGTCCTGGACAAAACCTAACATTTACAGCACCGCGCCAGCCATAATTGCCTACCAAAATAAAATCTTTGCAAAGCCAAGTCCCTTTATGGTAAGTGGCATCCTTTAATTCACACGCGGGGAACTCTATATCCAACCGGGTTAAATCCGTTGCATAGGCCCCGTTGGCCAACCAATATAACTCCTGTGCTTGCTGTACTTTTGCCGCCATCTGCAGCGACTCCATAAGCTGCGCCTTATAAACCGTTTGTTGGTATTTGGGCAACGCCACTGCCGCCAAAATGCCGATAATTAGGACGACAACCAGCAGTTCCATCAAAGTAAAACCCTTTCTCATCAAAAATGCCTC
>CALUZE010000108.1 GCA_944325235.1 uncultured Elusimicrobiales bacterium
CGCGCGGTGCGCTTTTACCGCACCATTTCACCCTTACCCTTGCGGGCGGTATTTTTTCTGTTGCACTTTCCGTCCAGCGGGGTGATATGGCCCCGCCGTCCCGTCCTTTCGGGCGGCGCACTGCCCTGTGGAGTCCGGAAGTTCCTCCCCCAAGCCGGAATTGGCCGGGAGCGGTTATCTGGGCTGCCCAACATATTGTAGCAAAAATGCCTATAAATCGCCGAATAAATCCAGCTGTGTGGGGCCTTTCTTGGGGGCCGGTTTCTTTTTAGCGGCCGTTTTTTTTGCGGGTTTTGCTTGGGCGGCGGGTTTCGGTTCCTCTTTCGGCGCCGGTGCCGGCGTTTCGGCCGGTTGCCGTACAACGGGGGTTACTTCCACCCCGTTTACCGTGTTTTCCGCCTGTGGTTGCTGCGGGGGTTCTTCCGGCGGGAAGTGGATAATGGGATTAAAGCCCAAGGATTGCTTGGCATCCATGGCTTTGTTGGCCAACGCGTCGGGCGCTTTGTTTAAGTGGCGCAAGACGTGTTCTATATGAATGATGACGCCCGCGGCCAGGCGGCGGATGTAGGCCATGCGGGCCGCCAAATCGGGATGTTTGATTTTGTATTCGCCCAGGTATTGTTTAACGAGCAACTGCGAATCCGACTGAATGAACAATTCCGTCGCCCCCAATTCTTTGGCTTTGATTAACGCCAGTTTCAGGGCGGTATATTCGGCCTGGTTATTGGTGCAGTGGGGCAGGTAGTAGCCTTCCTGCGCCAAAATTTTGCCGTCTAAGGAACAAATCACATAGGCTGCCGCTCCGGGGCCCGGGTTGCCGCGGGAGCCGCCGTCAATATTTATTTTTACTTGCATAGGTGTATTGTAGCAAAATAAGGCCTTACTCGTATTTCAGCGCCTCTACCGGCCGGAGTTTGGAAGCCTCGTAAGCCGGGTACAGTGCAAACAGGAAACTGGTTCCCAGCGCCAGCAGTACGGACGCCGCCACCACCCACCAGGAAAACGTCAGCTGGCTGGTGTTGTTGGCCATGTGCAAAACGGCCAGATAGCCCAGCACCATGCCGCCCGCCGCACCGCACAGGCCCAGCAGCATGGCTTCGGTTAAGAACTGGAGCAGAATGTCCAGCCGGCTGGCGCCCAGCGCGCGGCGGATGCCGATTTCGCGCGTGCGGGAAAAAATGACCACCATCGTAATGTTCATAATGCCGATGCCGCCGGCAATCATCGCAATCAGGCCGATAAAAATCATCGCTTTTAAATTATGCCACGCGCCCTGGCGGTAGATGTTCAGTTGATGGCGGAACAGACGGATATCGGGCAAAAAATCCGGGCCGAACTGCTGCCGCAGGAAACTGCGCAAAACGGAAGTGGCCCGGTCGGCTTTATCCTCGCTGCCGGCCACAATGCGCGCGTGGGTGGAAAAACTATCCCGCCAGGACGGAGCGATATCATACCAGGTGGAATAGGGAATGAAAATTTTCTGCATGGATTCCTGGTCTTCTGAGGCGCGGAAATCTTTTTCCACCGGCGGCGCACGCAAAATGCCCACCACGGTAAAGCTCTGGTTGGAAATCGTAATGGATTGGTTCAACAGGTTGATGTGTTTGACGAAGTCCTGCAGCTGTACGGAGCCCTCGGGGCCGCTTTCAAAGGAGGCAATGTGGCGCGGGTTTTTTTCGCGGGGGTAGACAATCACCAACGCCACGCGGTGCTTGTTTTTAATGTCCTGCCAATTGAAAAAACGCCCTTCCACTTGATACACAAACGCGCTGTCCTGCCAGGTGGGCAGCAGGCCTTGCAGAAAAAATTCCGTTAAGAGTTGCCCTTTATACGTGGCGTTGGTAAACAATTCGTCCGTTTGGAACGAGAGCGAAGCCTGGGGCGGCAGCATCCGCAGCAGCTGGTTGTATTGGTCCATAGACAGGGGTTTTTCCACGTCTGCGTCCACGCGGCCTTTGCCGGAGATTTCGGCGGTGCGGTCAATGTCGCGGTAGCGCTGGCTGAGGATGCTGAGCGTGTAGAAAAAAGTGGCAATGCCGATAGCAATGGCAAACACGCTTAAAAAACTGCGCATTTTGTGGCTGCGTATTTCCAGCCAGCCGGTGGCAATTAAATCGGGCAGTTTCATACGATTTCCCCGTCCTTCATACGGATAATGTGTTTGGCCCCGTGGGCGATTTTGTCATCGTGGGTGACCATGACAATCGTCATCCCGCTTCGGTTAAGGTCCTGGAGCAGGGATAAAATATCTTCCCCGGCTTTGGAATCCAAATTGCCGGTGGGTTCGGCGGGGGGCTTCCACCGGGCGGTTGAGGGCGATGTTAAAATTTTTTAACGCGTTGGCGTAATTGTTCTGCGCCGAAAAAAGCGACAGCTGGCTGCTGCGCCAGTTGGTTTCGCTGGATAATAAATCCGAACGGGTTTTCAGTCCGTTGTCGTAGAGGACTTTGTCCTGCTCGTATTGCTGTTGGGCCACGGCGAGGTCGTCTTCGTACACCCGGAGCAGTTTTTGGTTCAGCAGCAAATCGTAATAGGTTTGGGCGGCGTTTAATACGTATTGTTGGACGGTGTCTTCGTAATTGATTTTGGCCACCTGCCAATCTGCCGCGGCCGATTGGTATTGCAGGGCGTCTTTGCCGCTGTTAAACACGTTCCAGGACGCCTGGGCCTGGCCGTACGAATCGCCGTGTTGAAATTCTTCCCACGAGGTGTAGTGGTATTGCCGTCCGTACGTTTCCGAGGCGGTGGCACTGAGGGAAAACGACGGCAAAAAAGCGGTCATAAAAGCGGTCATAAAAGCGTTTTTATAGGTGTTGCGGGCAATTTGCAGGCGGTTGGTTTGAGCTTGCAAATCGGGCGAGGCGGCCAGGTATTGGGAAATGTATTGCGGAAGGGAAAAATGCTGCAGCGAGGCGGCCTGCTCCGACGAGACCCCCTCGGCGGAGAAAGACAATCCCGCCGCCGGCAGCGCGCAGGATAAACAGAAAAGAAACCCCGCTATTTTGTGCATAACATTCCGTTAAAATTACATTTATTAGAACAAATCGTTTCCAGGTTTCGTATAATAAAAAAGTTGACCCGAAAGAGAGTGTTATGTTAAAACTGCGAAAAAGAAAATTACATATCAAATTAAAATGGGGCCTGCTGCCGGGCGTGGTGTGTGCCATTGCACTGGGGATTGTGTGCGGGCTGTTCTTCCCCGATTGGCTGGTGCGCGTGGCGCTTACGTTTAACGGGCTGTTCGGCAACTTTTTGGGTTTTATCATCCCGCTGCTGATTGTGGGATTGGTGGCACCCGGCATTGCCGAGCTGGGCCGCAGCGCCGGGAAACTGCTTTTTATCACAACGGTGCTGGCCTACGGGTTTACGCTGGCTTCCGGGTTTTTCAGCTATGCGGTGGCGGAGGCGAGCTACCCGTATTTGCTGGACGCGTCGGCCCATGCGGAGCAGTTTGCCGCGGCGGCGGAATTAAAACCGTATTTCACGGTGGCTATGCCGCCTTTGATGGATGTGATGACGGCCCTGGTGCTGGCGTTTACGCTGGGGCTGGGGATGGCGGTCATCCAGGGCAGCCGCTTAAAAGGCATTATGTGGGACTTCCGCGATATTATTGACCGCGTCATTGCGCGCGTGATTATCCCGCTGCTTCCTTATTACATTTTCGGTATATTTTTAAATATGACGGTATCCGGCCAAGTGGTGGCGGTGCTGGGCGTATTTGCCAAAATTATCGTGCTGATTTTTGCTATCACGGCCGTGATGTTGGTGCTGCAGTTTACGGCGGCCGGCGTGGTGGCGCGGCGCAATCCGTTTGGTATGCTTAAAACGATGTTGGTCGCGTATATGACGGCGCTGGGCACGCAGTCCTCCGCCGCCACTATTCCCGTTACGCTCAAGCAGACCGTCAAGCTGGGCGTGCGCGAAGAGGTGGCCGGCTTTGTGGTGCCGCTGTGCGCCACCATTCACTTGTCCGGCAGTACGATGAAGATTGTGGCCTGTGCCTTGGCTATTTTATTTATGAACGGTACGCAAATGCCGTTTGCCCAGTTTGCGGGATTTATCTGCATGCTGGGGGTGACGATGGTGGCCGCGCCGGGCGTGCCGGGCGGGGCGATTATGGCCGCGCTGGGCATTTTGCAGAGTATGCTGGGCTTTGGCGAGGCCGAGCTGGGGCTGATGATTGCCCTGTATATTGCGATGGACTCCTTTGGTACGGCCTGCAACGTAACGGGCGACGGCGCCATTAGCGTGATTGTGGACAAAATTTATTCCCGCCGCGCCCCGCAGCCTGTGGCCCGCACGGTAGATTTGCCGGGCAACCCGCAGGGCATACGCATCGGCTAGTATTTGTTGCAGATAAAAACCGGAGAGGGCAAAAACCTCTCCGTTTTTTTGTGGTTTTTTGCGACGGGTTGACTCGTTTTTTTTTTTTGATACACTTCTTCTAGCGGAGGCGGCTAAACAGGCTTGTTTTAGATGAGGAAAAATCGCCTTAAAAGACGCTGGGAGGCATTTTTGATGAGAAAGGGTTTTACTTTGATGGAACTGCTGGTTGTCGTCCTAATTATCGGCATTTTGGCGGC
>CALUZE010000109.1 GCA_944325235.1 uncultured Elusimicrobiales bacterium
ACAAACATTTGCTGCCGTACGGCATTCTGCGCGAACCGATGGAAGCGCTCAAACGAGCGTCTTTGGTGGTGCTGACGCACTGCGACCAGGTGACCGAGCGCCAGCTGGAAAATGTGCGCGACGAAGTGCGCTTGTACAACGATACGGTGGAAATTTTGGAAAGCATCCACGAGCCGGAATATTATTTTGACATCTGCAAAAGCCAAAAAGTGGATTTGGGCGCCCTCAAAGGGCCGGCCGCGTGCTTTTGCGCGCTGGGGCACCCCGAAACGTTTGAAAAAACGTTGGAAAATTTGGGTGTGGAACTCAAACAAAAGTGGCGCTTCCCGGACCACCAGTTCTATACCGAGCAGAATTTGCGCACGTTTGAAGAAACCCGCGGCAATTTGCCGTTGGTGACCACCTTCAAAGACTTTGTAAAATTCCCCGATAACTGGCGCGACATTTTGACCAAAGACGTGTACGTTCTGTCGGTCAATTTAAAAATCCGCGGCGGCGAAAAGGAATTTAATAAGTTTACCGACGTGCTGTATCCGAAATTTTCCAAAATAAGAGGAAAATAGTTCCCGCTTTGTCCGTGAACCTGTCCCCGGTGCAAGCCGGGGATTTTTTATGCCCGGCTGTGGTCTGTGGCGTACGGGCGGCTCGGTGCCGCTGGGCTAGGGCGCGTCAGAGCGGAAAGAGTGTGGCTGCCCTAATCGCGTAGACGGGCATAGAGCGGGGAGCACCGGCTCGGTGCCCCGGAAAGTCGCCCAAATCGCTGGTTTTATTTGTACTTTTTTGGGCGCAAAAAAGTACCAAAAAACGCCCGGCCCAGGGCCCCATAAAAATCACTTCCAAGCGGGAAATTTTATAACTCGCGCGGTTTCCGCGCTCAAACAATAAAATTTCTTTTCCGCTTGGAAGGCTTTTTATAAACGGGGCAAAAGGGCCGGATGAACGGCCCCACGACACCAACAGCACGACAAAAGAAAAGGCAACAACAAAAAGCGGAAACGGCTTGCTTTTTTGATAGGGGGACCTATCGGAACAGAGGGGCAGTAGTCACGTGAACGGGCATAGAGTAAGGAGCACCGGCTCGGTGCCGTTACGCAAGAGCGCGACAGAGCGGAAAGAGTGTGGCTGCCCTAGTCGCGTGGACGGGCATAGAGCGGGGAGCACCGGCTCGGTGCCCCGGGCCCAATCTTTACGTGAGCCTCCACAACGGGTTGGTCCTTATTGCATAAGCACCGTATGTTGCAAAACCCTGCCCGAGGCAGAGCTCCAGGGCCTGGAAGGTTTAGCGGTGTTTCCACAGGAGGTAATGTACGGCCAGCGGTTGCATGGCGGGGAACAACACTTTCAGCAGGCGGCGCTTGCCCGTGCGTTTGTTGAGGCCGCGGCGGGGGGTAAGCAGCGGCGCCGTAAATCCGTCCGGCAGCAGGGCGGCGGCTTGTTTGGGGTCAAACTGTTCGGCCGGCCAAAAGGCAAACCCTTCGGGGTTCAGCCCAAGCTGGTCTTTCAGGCGGAACAGGCTTTCCCGCACCGCTACGGTGGCGTCTTGCTGGGGCAGGCGCGTTACGTCTTGGGCGGACAGGCCCAGCACTCCCAGCGAAACAAGCCCGCTTTTTTGCAGTGTTTTTAATTCTTTTTCCGTCAGCAGGTTTTGCCAGGGTTCGGCGTGCGGGTCCTGCCAGGCGTTGAAGGTTCCCACTTGGTCCGGCGCGATAAACACGGCTGCCTGCATTTGGTATTTTTCCAGCAACGGGAAAATATCCGTGACAAACGATTGATACCCGCCGATAAACGCCAACAGAACGGGTTTTTGCGGCAGTTTGCCTTCGGATAGCTTCTTGAGTGAAACCGTCGTAAAGCCGTATTTCTGCAACCGTAAAAGCGTTTTTTCAAACGCTTGGGGCGTAATCCATTCGTCTTTTAAGCGGGAGTTTTGGGGGGCGCGGCCGGCTTTTTGATAGGCCAGCACAAACAGCGCGTGCGGCCGCCGCCGCAGAAAAACGTATACACACAAAGCCGCCGCCAATACGGCGGCAGAAAGAAGAATATAAGCCATAAATTACAATTTGCTTTGCCCGCGGGTAAGCTGCAGGTGATAATCAAACATCGTTTCGCCCCCGCGCGGGAACGCGCGGCGCAGGGTGGATTTGCCTTTCCAGGGCCAGGGGTTTACGCCCTTTTTGGTGCTGAAATCAAACAAATAGCCCGCTTTGAACACTTGCGGGCGGACGCGTTTGTCAAACCCGCCGGCACCGTACGGATAGCAGAAAGCCGTCACGGGGCGGCCCAGTTTTTCTTCCAGTACGCGTTTGCTTTCGGTAATTTCGCGCACGATTTCGTCGTCGGGCAGGCTGCGCAGGCGGCGGTGGGAAAGCGAGTGCGAACCAAAGCTCACCAGGCCGCTGTCCTGCATTTCTTTAATTTGGTCCCAGCTCATATATTCCGGCGTGCCGACGCGGTCCGTAATCAAAAAAATCAAAGCCGGCACATTGTATTTTTTAAGAAGCGGGAAAAGGTTTTGGTAATTGTCCAGGTATCCGTCGTCAAACGTCAGCATAACGGGTTTTTGAATGGAGGATTTGCCCGCGCGGCAGGCCGTGGTCAGTTCTTCCAGCGAAATGGGCGTATAGCCGTTGGCTTTTAAAAACAGGATTTGCCGCTCCAGCATATCCGGCCGCATCGTGAACGGGAATTGCTCCGCCTGCGGGTCGTCCAAAATACCCACGTGGTGGTACATCAGCGCCACAAACCCTTTGCGTTTGGGCAAATACCACGTTTTGCGCAGCGCCGGAAAGCGCCAAAATAAATATACTGCCAGCACCACCAGGGCCGCTATGCACCAGGTCATTTTTCGTTTTGCTCCTGTATCTGCCACAGTTTGGCGTATTTTACAAACACGTAAAACGCCGAAAACGCCGCCCACAACAGCCCGCGCATTCCGTCCAGCACGCCCAGTTTTAGCAGGTAGCGTTTGATAAATTCAAACGGAATCGTCACCAGCACAAACGCCAGCGAGAACCGCCGTCCGTTTTTGTACAGCTGTTCGGCCGCCAGGGAAGTGTATTTGTTAAATTTGTTGAAATACGTCTCTATCGTATCGTAGGAATAATGGTTGATGGGGTGGTTTAAACGGCCGATTTTGCCGTCCACCTGCAGGCCTTCGTGCACCAGGCCGCCCACGTATTTGGCGTTATGCGTGCGCACCAGGCGGAGGTGTTTTTCTTTATTCAGGCCGCTAAAGCGCATTTTTTTGCCTAAAAAATAGTTGCAGAACGGAATGTCAAACCCGGCGCAATCGGTGGTTTGCACCACGCGGGCGATTTCGTCCTTTAAGGCGGGGGACAGGGTTTCGTCGGCGTCCAAATTCAGCGCCCAATCGGACGTAACTTTGGAAAGCGCAAAATTCTTTTGGTTGGTAAAACCGTCAAAGGCGCGGTCGTACACTTGCGCGCCCAGTTCGCGGCAGACCAGGGCCGTTTTATCCTTGGAAAATCCGTTCACCACCACCACTTCGTGCACCAGCCCGCGGGCGCTCAGAATGCACTTGGCGATTTTGGATTCTTCGTTATGGGCAATGATAAAAAGGGTAATACGCGGGTTCTTCATAGGGGTATTGTAGCATTTCGCGGGGGCAGAGAGAAAGCAAAATCTGATATAAAAAGGGGAACCGCTGTAGCAGGGTTTGGGACTACAGCGGTTTGGATGAAAGGGAATGTGTTTTTCTATACTCTTACTATAACATTCCGGGGGAGTTTATAACAGGGCCTTTGGGCCTATTTTAAAAAGTTTATGTGCCTAGAAAAAAATAGGCCTTATGTTGTATAATTTTTAGGTCTTTAGGGGAGGTTCGCTATGAAAAAATTTTTTATCTTTTTGCCTTTGCTGCTGGCGGCGTGCACGACGCTGCCCACGTCGTCGGAATATTTGCTGCGGGGGGACGGGTACTTTCAGGACGGCAAACCTCAAAAAGCGCTGGAAGCCTACAACCGCGCGTTGGAATTGAACCCCGATAATTTGGAAGGCTACGCTTCACGCGGGGCGGTGTACTATTTTACCGGCGACTACGACAACGCGGAAAAAGATTTCCTGCACGTACTGTACAAAAACCCCTACCAGGTGGACGCGTACACGGCGTATGCCAGCACGCTGGCCGCCAAAGGCGACTTTCAAAACGCGCTGACGGTGCTCAACTTGGCCTTGCAGCTGCGGCCGTCCAAACCGGAAATTTTCTTCTCCCGCGCGGGCGTGTTCTTTATGCTGGGCCAGTACGACAACGCCGTGCGGGATTATACGTCCGTCATCAATTTGCGCCCGGCGGCCGAAGTGTACAACGCCCGCGGCGCCGCGTATGAACGGATGGGCAAAACGGACTTGGCCCAAAAAGACTTTGAACAAGCCAAATCCGGCCGCATGCCCGAAAAATTAAACGTATACTCTATGATTGATTAGATTTTTCCGTCGGAGAATGGAAAAATTTGCACGCGGCGCGGTTCTTTTGTTATAATAAATATACAAGATTTACGTCACCGTAGCTCAGCTGGTTAGAGCGAGCGTTTCATAAGCGCTA
>CALUZE010000110.1 GCA_944325235.1 uncultured Elusimicrobiales bacterium
ATACAGCGAATTTTATTTTACCCCCGTCTTGTGGCCGGATTTTGACGAAGCGGAATTTGAAAAAGCCCTTTCGTCCTACCGCACCCGCAAACGCCGGTTTGGAGGCGTATGACCACCCCGCTTATCCGTTCCCGCGCCGAAGAAATGATCCGACGGATTAAACGTTTTTCTTCCCCCGCTTTCAAAAAGCAAATGGCGGAACGCTTTGGCGTTTGCACCGATAAAGCGCTGGGCACGCCCGTCACCACGCTGCGGGTGCTGGTAAAAGGCCTGCCGCGGCCGGACCAGGAACTGGCCGAAGCTTTGTGGGAAAGCGGCATACACGAAGCGCGGATTATGGCCTCTATGCTGGCCGACCCCGCGCAAATGACGCGCCAAAAGCTGGACGCGTGGGCCCAAGACCTCAACTCCTGGGACATTTGCGATTTGTGCGCCGGCAACCTCTTTGCCAAAGTCAAAAACCCTTTTAAACTGGCCGAGCATTGGATTAAGCGCGAGGAAGAATTCGTCCGCCGCGCGGGCTTTGCGGTCATTTGTTCGCTGGCGGCACCCCGTGCCAAAACCAAGGACGAGGACCTCATCAAAATGTTCCCGCTGATTAAAAACCACGCCTGCGACCCGCGGCCCATGGTGCACAAAGCGGTCAACTGGGCCTTGCGCAACATCGGCAAAAAGAACCCCCGCCTTACGCCCAAAGCCGTAGCCGTGGCCGAGGAAATTTTGGATTTGTACGCCGATAATAAATCCGCCCGCTGGGTGGCCAACAACGCCTTGTGGGAACTGAAAAACCCTAAAATCAAAGCAATGGTGGCCAAACGCAAATGAACAACTTTCAAATCCGCACCGCCCGGCCCAACGATTTGGCGCGCATCAAACAAATTATCCGCCAGGCCAAAACGCTTTTAAAAGTCCGCCAGGTGGACCAATGGCAGGACGGCTACCCCAACGAAGAAATTTTGCAGGACGACCTGGCCCGCGGCAAAGGTTACGTATTGGAAACCCGGGGCGAAGTGCACGGCTATTTTGCCCTGTCGTTTGAGGACGAAACCCCCTACAGGCGCATTGAACAGGGGGCCTGGCTTACGGACGGGGCCTACTGCGTGCTGCACCGCTTTGCCCTGACGGAAAAACTGCGCGGTACGGGCGCCGCTATCAAAGTGCTGGAATTTTGGGAGCAGGCCGCCCTGGCGCAACACATCTTTTCGCTCCGGGCCGACACCCACCCGCAAAACATTCCCATGCAGCACCTGCTGACCCGGCGCGGGTTCACCAACTGCGGGATTATTTTCGTCCGCGCGCACCAGGCGCGCCACGCGTTTGAAAAAGCCCTCTGCCGCTAGTTTTTCCCCCGCTGTTTTGCCCGATATAAACCCGCCTAAATATAGTAAAATAAAGATATGCTATTACCTAGAATTTTAACCGCCCTGATTGGGATTCCCGTTGTATTGGCCGCCATCCACTTTGGCGGCGTGATTTACATGGCTTTTGTGGGCTGTGTAATTTTGCTGTGCCTGTACGAATACGGCCTGGTGCTTACCGCCGGCAAAAAACCGGTGCATATGTTCAGCCTGGTTTTCTTCGGGCTGCTGATGGCCGTGGTGGCCATTTTGGGCCGTACGCCGACGGAAATCGTCACCCTGCCGGATAATTTGTATCCGTTTGCGATGAGCGTGGTAATTTTTGGCGTTTTACTGGTGGAAATTCTTACCCCCAAACGCTCCTGGGACCGCGTCTGCAACACCTTTACGGGCGTGTTTTTGATTCCGTGGTCGCTGGCGCACCTGGTCAACCTGCGCGACATTGCCACGTACGGCGAATACTTAACGCTGTTTATGATTATCACCGTCTGGGTAAGCGATACGGGCGCGTATTTCTGCGGCCGCTTTTTGGGGCGCCACAAACTCAACCAGGAAGTCA
Organism: uncultured Elusimicrobiales bacterium; assembly: GCA_944325235.1. GTDB lineage: Bacteria > Elusimicrobiota > Elusimicrobia > Elusimicrobiales > Elusimicrobiaceae > Avelusimicrobium. The sequence goes on from CALUZE010000110.1 coordinate 1,918, forward strand.
GCCCCAAGAAAACCTGGGAAGGCGCCGTCGGCGGTACGCTGCTGGCGGTGGGCGGTGCGGTGCTGATGCGGCATTTGTTCCTGTCCACGCTGTTTTCCGTCAAGGAAGCTATTTTGATGGGATTGCTGGTAGCTGTGGTGGGCCAAGTGTCCGACCTGGCCGAATCCGTCATCAAACGCTCCACGGGCGTGAAAGATTCTTCCAACCTGCTCCCGGGCCACGGCGGCTTTTTGGACCGCTTTGATTCCTACCTATTGCTGACGCCGTTATTTTATTACGTGGTGCTCTATACGTTATGAAAAACATCGTCATTTTGGGTTCCACGGGTTCTATCGGCACCTCGTCGCTGGACGTAATTGCCCGCCTGGGCAAAGACTACCGGGTGATGGGCCTTTCCGCCAACAACAATACCGAACTTTTTTTAAAACAGCTCCACACCTTTAAGCCGCGCTTTGCGGCCGTATTAAATCCGGTCAGTTACGAAAAAATCAAGGACCAGATTCCGCAAGGCACCCGTTTGCTGCCGCCGGAAATTGAAAGCCTGATGTTTATGGCCTCTTTGCCCACGGCTGATTTGATTATCAGCGGCGTGGTGGGTGCGGTTGGCTTTCAGCCGTTGGTCAGCGCCATCAAGGCCGGCAAAACCATTGCCCTGGCCAACAAAGAGCCCATGGTAATGGCCGGCAAAACCCTGATGAAAGAATGCGAACGCTGGGAAGCCGCCATCCTGCCGGTGGACAGCGAACCTTCGGCCATTTTCCAGTGCTTAAGCGGCATGGCCGACGAACACGAATACACCAAGCTGGAGCCCCAAATTTCCCGCGTATTTTTGACCGCCTCCGGCGGGCCGTTTGCCAAGCGCAAAGCCGCGCTTTCCACCGTCACCCCCGGCGAGGCGCTAAACCACCCGCGCTGGCGGATGGGCAAAAAAATCACCATAGACTCCGCCACCCTGATGAACAAAGGGTTTGAGTCCATTGAAATTATGAATTTGTTCGGCCTGCCCGAAGAAAAGGTGCAAATCGTCATCCACCCGCAGTCTATCGTACACTCGGCGGTGGAATGTAACGACGGGGCCATTTTGGCCCAACTGGGCGAGCCCGATATGCGCGTGCCGATTCAATACGCCATCACCTACCCGCACCGTGCGGCGGGCCCGGTGAAAAAGCTCAACTTGTTTGAAGTCGCCAAGCTGGAATTTTTTGAACCGGATTTGGACCGTTTTCCGTGCCTGGATTTGGCGTTGGCGGCGGCGCGCAAAGGCGGCATTCTGCCGGCCGTGTTAAGCGCGGCGGACGAAATTGCCGTGGACGCGTTCTTAAAGGAACAAATCAAATTTACCGATATCGCCAAACTGGTCTACACGGTGCTCAAAGCGGCCCCCGTCACCCGCGGGGACGCCACCTTGAACCAGGCCCTGGAGGCCGACCAATGGGCGCGGGAAGCCGCCCAAGCCTGCCTGCAGGAAAAGACCTATAAAAAGGCCGTCATTTAGGAGAAAATATGCTTTTATCCATTATTGCCGTTATCGTCGTGCTCAGCCCGATTGTCATCATCCACGAGTTCGGGCACTACCTGGCCTGCCGCTTAACGGGCATCCGCGTGCAGGAATTTGCCTTCGGGTTCGGCAAAATCCTTTGGCACAAAAAAGTGGGCGATACGGACTATCAAGTCCGCGCCATTCCGTTTGGCGGGTTTGTGGAACCCGCGGGCCCGATGTTCCACCCGCAGGACGCCCCCGAACCGCCCAAACCGTATGAATTTGCGGCCAAGCCCTGGTATGCCAAGTTTTTTATGGTGGTCAACGGGGCGCTGTTTAACTATGTGCTGGCGGCGCTGATTTTCGGCGTGCTGATTTACATTCAGGGCATGCCGGAAACGGACCCCGTCAAACTCCCCGCCGCCGTGGGCGCCGTAGCCAAAGGCTACCCCGCCGAGAAATTGGATTTAAAAGAGGGCGACATCATCCGCCAAATTAACGGTACAGACATCGCCAACTGGAAAGACTTAACCCTGGCGATGGCCGAACGCAAAGGCGACGTGGTGCTGACCTACGAACGCGACGGCCAAACGATGACGGCCACCGTAAAAGACGGCGATTTTAAAACAAACGCCCCCACCGTGCTGGGCATTACGGTCAACCCGACCTTCAAAAAAGTCCCGCTGTGGAAGGCCGCCGGCCTGGGCGTGTACCAGTGCTACTACTGGACGAAATTTTCCCTCTCTTCGCTGGCCCAAAGCTTTACGCAAAAGAAAGCGCCCGAACTGGCCGGGCCCATTGGCATTGTGAACATCATTCACCAATCGGTGCACCGCAGCTTATTTGATTTCGTGTTTTTGATTGCCATGCTGTCCCTGGCGGTAGGGATGTTCAACCTGTTCCCGATTCCGATACTGGACGGCGGATACGCCCTGGTATTTTTGTGGGAAGGATTGACCAAAAAACTGCCGACGGAAAAAATGCTCAACCAGGCGGCCAATGTGGGGCTGTTCATCCTACTGCTGCTGGTGGTATATGCGTCGTACTCGGACATCAAACGC